>CABZNY010000010.1 GCA_902527265.1 uncultured Pelagibacteraceae bacterium
ACCTCTATAAATGTTGTAATTCCTTTTTTTTGATCCTCGCAAGATTGTTTTATTGCCGAAGTTGTTTCTTCCATAGTTTTGACGGCAACACCTTTCAATCCACATGCATTGGCAACTTTAGCGTAACTTAATTCTGGATCAAGTTCTGTCCCAATAAAATTATCATCAAACCATAGGATAGAATTTCTTTTTTCTGCTCCCCATTGATAGTTTCTAAAAATAACCATAGTTATTGCAGGCCATTCTTCTCTCGCACAAGAACTCATTTCATTCATACTTATTCCAAAAGCACCATCACCAGCAAAACCAATTACAGGTGTGTCAGGGCATCCAATTTTAGCACCTAATATTGATGGAAAACCATACCCACATGGACCAAATAAACCTGGTGCTAAATATTTTCTAGGTTTCTCAAAAGTTGGATATGCATTGCCTATTGCACAATTATTTCCAATATCACTTGAAATAATTACATCCTCAGGCATTCCGGCTTGTATTGCTCTCCAAGCTTGTCTTGGTGACATTCTGTCTGAATCTCTTTCTCTAGCTTCCTTATTCCAAACAGTACCTGGATCATCATCTTCATGATCTAAACTTGTAAGAGTTTGTAACCAAGCTGATTTTGTTTGATGAATTAAATTTTTTCTATCATTTCTGCCATTATCGCCAGCTGTTGATGAAAGTTTTTCTAAAATCTGTTGTGAAACCATCTTAGCATCTCCACAAATACCAACTGTTACTTTTTTTGTAAGTCCAATTCTGTCTGGATTCATGTCTACTTGAATAATAGTTGCATCTTTTGGCCAATAATCAATTCCGTATCCAGGTAAAGTTGAAAAAGGATTTAATCTTGTTCCCAGTGCTAAAACTACATCTGCTTTTGAAATTAACTCCATACCAGCTTTAGATCCATTGTATCCTAATGGTCCCACTGCTAAAGGATGACTTCCTGGAAAACTATCATTGTGTTGGTATCCATTGCATACTGGGGCATCTAACTTCTCAGCTAACTTTTTGCATTCATCAATTGCGTTACCAATTACTACACCTGCTCCAGATAATATTACTGGAAATTTTGCATCTGATAAAAGCTTTGCAGCTTTTTCAATTGCTTCTTTTCCTCCACCTTGTCTTTCAAATCTTACAATTGGTGGTAGATCAATATCTATTACTTGTGTCCAATAATCTCTTGGTACATTTATTTGTGCTGGTGCAGAACCTCTAAATGCTTTCTCTATTACTCTATTTAATACTTCTGCCATCCTCGAAGGGTCTCTAACCTCTTCTTGATAACAAACCATATCTTTAAATAAATTCATCTGTTCTACTTCTTGAAAGCCACCTTGACCCATAGTTTTATTTGCTGCTTGAGGAGTAACTAATAATAATGGTGTATGGTTCCAATATGCTGTTTTAATTGGTGTAACTAATCCTGTTATTCCTGGACCATTCTGAGCAATAACCATTGACATTTTTCCAGTTGCTCTTGTGTAACCATCAGCAATTAAACCTCCATTAGTCTCATGAGCAACATCCCAAAAAGTAATTCCTGCTTTAGGAAATAAATCAGATATTGCCATAAAAGCTGATCCTATTATTCCGAAAGAATGTTCAATTCCGTGCATTTGAAGAACTTTTATGAATGCTTCTTCAGTTGTCATTTTAGTCATGGTTCAGCCTTTCTAATTCTTTTTTTTAATTGTCAAAGTGAACGATTAATATATAAGATTCAGCGAATTTCAAATAAAGAAATCGTCACAATGTCAAATACTGATATAATAATACATGATGAGAAAGATAACGTTGGCGTAGTTGTTATAGAGAAAATAAACCCAGAGCAAGATTGTAATTGTTGGATAATGGAAAATGATAAGTCTGTTTCAATACAATCGAAAGACGAAATTCCATTAGGTCATAAGATTGCAATGGCAGATCTAAATGAGGGTGACACTATTTTGAAATATGGTCATGATATTGGAAAAGTAGTTAAAAATATTAAAAAAGGTGAACATGTTCATGTTCATAACGTAAAAACAAAAAAGTGGTAGTTAATGGAGATTCCAAAAAGTTTTTTAGGATATAAAAGAGAAAATGGGCGCGCTGGAACACGTAACCATGTAATAATACTTCCCGTAGACGATATATCAAATGCATGTGCCGAAGCAGTAGCAAATAATATTAAAGGTACAATAGCTCTACCTCACTCTTATGGGCGACTGCAGTTTGGTGCAGATTTAGAACTTCATTTTAGAACAATGATTGGTACAGGAAAAAATCCTAATGTTGCAGCTGTTATAGTTGTAGGTATTGAACCTAAATGGACAAAAAGGATTGTTGATGCAATTACAACAACTGGCAAACCAGTTGAAGGATTTAGTATAGAAGGAGTTGGAGATATAGATACTATTGCTAAAGTTTCAAAAAAAGCACAAGAGTTTTCAATGTGGGCTTCTGAAAAACAAAGAGAAGATTGTCCTATGAGTGATTTATGGATTTCAGTAAAATGTGGAGAGTCTGATACAACATCAGGATTAGCATCTAATCCTACTGTTGGAAATCTTATGGATAAGTTAGAACCACTTGGTGTTCATTTATGTTTTGGTGAGACTTCTGAGCTTACAGGAGCTGAAACAGTTTGCGAAAAAAGAGGCAAAACACCGGAGGCTCAAGCAAAGTTTAAAAAGACATGGAATGATTATAATGATTTTATTCTTAAAGAAGCAACAGATGATTTATCAGAAAGTCAACCAACTGCAGGTAATATTGCTGGTGGATTAACTACTATTGAAGAAAAAGCATTTGGTAATTTTCAGAAAATTGGAGGATGTCAGTTTATTGATGTTCTAGAGCCAGCCGAGGAACCGACAAAAGGTGCGGGATTGTACTTCATGGATACTTCTTCAGCTGCTGCAGAATGTGTTACTTTACAAGCTGCAGGGGGTTTTAATATTCATTTATTCCCAACTGGACAAGGCAATATTATTGGAAATCCTATAGAGCCTGTGATTAAATTGACAGCAAATCCTCTTACAGCAAAAACTATGAGTGAGCATATTGATGTGGACGTTTCTAAAATTTTATCTAGAGAAATGAATTTGAGCCAAGCAGGAGATGAGTTAATCAAATCAACTTTAAGGGTTGCTAATGGAAGATTAACTTGTGCTGAAGCTCTAGGTCATAAAGAGTTTGTTATGACTAAATTATATAGAAGCGCCTAATTATTTTTTTAATTTTGCTAATCTTTTATCATCCCAATTAGAATAAACTCTTCTAATCATTGCAGCTCCAACTCCAAGTACTACAGCAAGTAAAACTGAGGTTAGACCATAAAATACTGGTAAATCTCTTGAAAAATTTAATATAAATTCACTTAATGGTCCTAAATTATCTGAAGCATTAACAATAACACTTGTTGTTTTTTCATCTTTGATAAAAGTATCATAAGCAATTGCTATACCAACTAATAATAATAATATTGCTAAAATAGTTTTAAACTCTGAGCTATCAATTTTTTCTCCAATTTTTTGTCCAAACTGTACACCTATTATTGAACCTAAAATTAAAACAGTAACTAATATTAAATCTATAGTTCCATAATTCAACGCATGCAAAATTGTAACTATCGCACTGATAAATATAGTTACAAAAAGGGAAGTACCTGGAATTAATCTTGTTGGCATCCCAATAATATAAATCATTGCTGGTACTAAAATGAAAGCACCACCTATTCCCATAATTGCAGCGATGAAACCAACTATCAGACCGATTATTATTGGTGTAAATGCACTTTCATAAAGTTGCGACTTTTTAAAACGCATTCTTAAAGGAAGACCATGTATCCAATAATGTTTATGTAGTTTCTTTTTTTCAGTTATTTTTTTTCTTGCTTTATCAATTTCTGATACACCTTGAATAAGCATAAAGGTTCCTAAAATTGCAAGGATATACATATAAGCTAAAGAGATAACTACATTTATTTTTCCAATATCTTTGAAATATGAAAAAGTTATAATTCCAAGTATTGTTCCGACAGCTCCTCCAATGACAATCATGAAACCCATTTTGTAATCGAGTGTTCCTTTAAGATAATGAGTTGTAGACCCAGAGACTGAGGTTCCTAAAATATTACTGGCTTCATTGGGAACTGCATAAATAGGAGGTACACCTAAAAAAATTAAAAAAGGTGTCATCAAAAATCCTCCACCTACTCCAAACAAGCCAGATAAGATTCCTACAACTAAACTTAGACCAAATATAAAAAGTAAATTTATTTCGACTTGTGCAATTGGAAGAAAATACTCCATTTAAAGTAATTATTCCTCTAAGAATATAAAGTCAATAAATATGAATGTTTTTTTAAATAAAATTCTGTGCAGTACTAAGAAGAATTATGCCCCAAGCAAAGAAGATAAAAAGATATAAAAATGATTTAATTATTTTACTTAGTTGATTTTCAAAGAATAAAGGAAGTTTTTTTAGATTATGATTTATTATTTGAAACATACTCGCGGAATATCACAAGTTGTAATAAATGCAAATATTTTTTAAAAATATTTAGAAAATTGTTGCACCGAAGACTTTGATTTCATCTCCCTCTTCTCCGAGAACTAGTCTTCCCAAAAAGTCTCCAGGGATCTTTGTGCTAGTCTGTTTATATAAGACTGTTATGTATAGACCTCTTCTTAGACAGCCGATTGCTTTACATCCTTCAGCTAAACTCGAAATCAACTCATTATTTGCCCATTGTTTTCCAAGTTCAACTTCATTAGCTCCATACATCATTTGGGAGGACAAATCTCGAGTAAAGCCACCATAATCTTTGATGTTTGAGGACTTAACTAGGTTAGCCCACATAGGTTCTGCAATTTTAATAATTTCCTCGTCGGATTTATCTAAAAGAGCCATTTATGATTTGTTTCAATTAAGAAGCTTCTTTTTTCTTCTCGTTCTCATCCACGATATGATAAACGGGCACTTTTTCCATTGAAAATTTACCAGTTTTAGGATCACGTCTAGAAACTGTCAGACAGTGCCAATTATCATCATCAAGTTTCATATGATCACCTCTATAATAATAGCCCGGCCATCTAGTTTCTTCTCTGAACATTGTATGTTCTGTTACACACTGAGATGTTAAAGCTCTATGTTTAAGCTCCCAAGCTCTCATTAGCTGATGATAGTCCTCTGCTCCAACATTTTCTAGATCCTCTTCTAGCCATTTGAGTAATTCTAGACCTTTTTTAAGCATGTTTGCGTTAGTCATGTAGTTTGTTGCAATTCCTCCAACATACTCGTCCATAATTCTTTGAAGTCTTTGAAGTCCCTGAATTGGCGAGATATAACTAGGTGAAACAGTTCCGCCTGTAATCTCATTTCTTCCAACGGTATAATTTTCAAGTGGTTTATAAACAGCAGTTTTAAAGTCCTCACATTGTTTATCGCTAACTTTAATATCATTAGCCTTTTGGTCCTCAATATATTTTACTGCAGCTTTTGCAGCTAGTCTACCTTCAGTAAATGATCCTGATGAAAATTTATGTGCACTTCCACCAACAGTATCTCCAGCTCCAAAAAGTCCCTCAATTGTTAACATTCTATTATAACCCCAGAAATATTCTGGTGGTGATAGATCTTCTGGTCCACTTACCCATGCGCCTGAGCATGTAGCGTGGGAACCCATAACATAAGGTTCAGATGTAGTAAGTTCTGGATTTGTATATTTTGGATCAATATTTTGTGACGCCCAAACAACAGCTTGACCAACTGTCATTCCAAGGAAATTTTCCCACCCTACAGTTTCTAGATGTGGATCTTGGAAAGCCTCTGTAGTGACCATGTGAATAGGACCTCCACCTGCCATTGTTTCTTGAATAAATGCATGATTTCTTAAACATGTTGGTGTTGGATGATGATCTATATATTCACCTACTAATTCTTTAGTTTGTTCATACCATTTCTTCTCGTAGTTTTCTCCATTAGCATTTTGAGTATAAGTTTTAAGGTGAAGGAAATATGCCCCAACAGGACCATATCCATCTTTAAATCTACATAACACTATTCTGTTTTCCATTTGTGTCATTTTAGCTCCAGCTGCTATAGGAAGTGCATAAGCTGAACCGTTACTCCAAGGAGCATACCAAGTTCTCCCCATACCTTCTCCAACAGCTCTCGGCTTAAATATGTGAGATGCTCCACCAGCTGCAACTATAACTGTTTTTGCTCTGAAAACATGGAAGTCTCCAGTTCTCATATTGAACCCAACAGCTCCACCTACTCTATTTTCTTTTTCCTCATCCATTAAAAGATGAGTGATCATTATTCTATTGTAAATCTTGTCAGCTGATTTCTTGGCAGCTTCTGCAACTATCGGCTTATAGCTTTCACCATGAATCATGATTTGCCATTTACCTTCTCTTAAGTAACGACCAGTTTTTTCATTTTTCATCATTGGCAATCCCCACTCATCAAACATGTGAACTGTTGAGTCTACGTGACGAGCCATGTCATAACCTAAATCTTCTCTCACCATTCCCATTAAATCATTACGTGCATATCTAACGTGATCTTCGGGTTGGTTTTCACCCCATTGCATACCCATATAACAGTTAATTGCGTACAATCCTTGGGCAACTGCACCACTTCTATCTATGTTTGCTTTTTCAACACAAACAATTTTCAAATCTCTTCCCCAGTGCCTTGCCTCAAAAGCAGCACCTGTTCCAGCCATTCCGCCTCCAACTACAAGAACGTCACAATCTTCGTAATGTGTTTTATGTTTGGCCATTAATAATAAACTCCCTTTTTGAAAGTTTCTTTTGGAACTGATGGTAGTTCTCCATCAATATTTAAACCTTCTGGCTCAGTGTATAATCTTTGAGAGTTTATCTCTCCTTGATTTGGTTTATCCCCTTCAGCAAGTTTTGGAATAAACTTTCCCCAAGGTTTGGTTGTAATTGGAGATACAAAGTCTTTTGTAGTTCCATTTCTAAATTTTATTTTCCATGAGATGGTTCCTTTTTCTTCTTCCCTTCTAACTCTTACACTGTGTCCCATTGGTGCAAAATCAGCATAACCTCTTACATCGATTGCATGATTAGGGCATGCTTTCACACACGAATAGCACTCCCAACAAAAGTTTGGTTCAATATTCTTCGCTCTTCTTATTGTTTCATCGATATGCATTATATCTGATGGACAAATATCTACGCAGTGACCACAGCCATCGCAACGGGTCATGTATACAAAAGTTGACATAATTTAATTTTTCTCCTTTTTAATTTTTATCATATTAATAGTGTTTTGGCTCTTCTCTTTTTATACCTAAGCCAAATTGTTCAGGTGCATCTGCCTCTGGTGGTAGATTATCTCTAGAACCATCAGCCTCTGCTAAATTTTTTTGTAGTGCTGCACCAGGTTTATAAAACATATGAGCAAACTTTGACCAATATACTCCGCCAAATAAAACCAAATTTGCTGTAATAAATAACGCTAAGAAAACCATATCATCATATCTTCCAACAAGATTTAGTGATTGAAGATAAGACCATATCAAACCAAATAAAGATGATGCTATTAATGCTAAAACAAATAAGTCAGCTTTAATCACTCTAAACCAAGGTTGTGCCTCAGAATAAACATCAACTCTTAAAAAAAACCAAAACCAAGATCCTCCTAATACAGTTAGTGCTGCCCCAATATGCCATATCATTGGCCACACAGTAGGAGTAGTAGATCCTGGCGATGTATAAAAGAAGATCATTACAACTGAACCTACCCAAAAAAGTATAGTTCCGTACATTCCCATTACATGTGCCACTCTTCTTTTACCTGCACCAAGTTCTGATGTTGTGGCAATGTCACTTGCTATAGTTTTTGAAATTACAGATATTCTTTCACCTGTTGATAGGGTTTTTGTAGCTGATAATTTTGCTTTTTTTGCATTATTAAAGAAATACTTCACATTTTTTTTGTGAATAATATCCATAACTGTTCCAACTAGAATTAGTAAACCCATTAAAATAACAAAAGATTGCATCAAAAATGGTGGCACACTCTCTGCAAGTATTAAAAATGGATTAGTTGATATCATTGTGAATTTGTTCCTTCCGCATAAGATTTTTAGTACACTTATTTAAATAGATCAACCGCGATATAATGACATTTCAACAGCTTATAAACGTAATTATTATTTAGTTTTACGTACATAATGTTGTTTCGAGGCAATTACACTTCTGACACCACCTTGGGGATTATCAACGTCTCCAAATCTTCTTGGAATCAGATGAATGTGACAATGATCAATTGATTGTCCTGCAGTTTTGCCAGAGTTAGACCCTACATTAAATCCCTCGATTGTATGATCTTTAATTTCAAGTTTCTTTTTAAGTTGTTTTAGAAGGGCATCACAAGCCAGAACTTCCTCGTTATTGAGTTCAAAATAATTTTCAACATGTCTCTTTGGAACAATTAAAGCATGATACTTTGAAACTGGGTAAGTATCATAACTCGCGTAGGCCAATTCATTCTCTAGCTCGAAATCATTGGTAGATATATTGCAAAATAGACATGGGTTATTAGGATCTCTCATTTTTTAATTATAAATATATTTTTCTTTTTTAAACTCTTTTTCAAAAGTTTTGCATATTGAATTAAATATTTTGCTTTTTCTTCTCTTCCAATTGCTATTTACAATATAACTTGTGGAAACAACACCTTTGCCAGAACCAACTAATAAAATTTCATCAAATTGATTTAGTTCTTTTAGATAAATATCTTTTTTAATTATATTAAATTTTTTTTCATAAAATTTAAAATTAGTTCCTCTATAATATTTGTTTTTTGGTGAATAAATTTTGTTGTTTTTTACAAACAATAAATTTGAAGTTCCAGTTTCAAATATTTTATCGTTTACGCATAAAGCAATGTCTTCTTTGCATGTATTCATTTTAGATAGATATCCTAGTATTTTTTTGTATTTTAAATTTTTATATTCAGGTTTCACTCTTTCATAGTTTACTAATTTAATGCCAAATTTTTTGTTAAGTTTGACTCTGTCTCTAACAGATATTGAAATAGTTTTTTTATTTAAAGCAACTCTAAGTAAATGATTGTAAGATTTTGTTTTATCTATAGTTTCATTTATTAATTTTAATATTTTACTTTTTATTTCTTTATCATAGATCTTATAGGCTTTTAATGATTTTATTAAATTATCAATGTGTGTTTTAAAAAAAAGAATTTTAGGTGGCTTATTATAGATCCACATTGTTGTAAAAACTCCATCTTTATTCCATAGATCATCAAACTCAATTTCTTTAAAGTTTTTACGCTGATAAGATTTTTTTAATAAGTAATTTACCATTGTTTGTCAAAAAAGATTCTGGGTGAAACTGAAATCCATATACATCATCTTGAGTATTTTCGAAACCCATTGCTATATTAGATTTAGTACATCTCATTGTGATATTAAAGTTTTCATTCATAAAAGGTTCTTTTAGCTTAAGTGAATGATATCTGCCAACTTTAAAAATTGAATTTTTTTTAAAAATAGAATGATTGCTTGTAACTTTTACAGTCGATTGAAAACCATGATAAATATTTTTTTGTTGAATAATTTTTCCATTTTCACTGTGTAGGATCAATTGATAACCAAGACAGATTCCAATAATTTTTTTTGTTTTTTTGTATTTATTATAAATCTTTATAGATGTTGGGTAATCTTTGGGTGATCCTGGTCCAGGAGAAAATACTATTGTTTTAGATTTATCTAATAATTTTTTATTTATATCAAAGTAATTTGAGCAATATACTTCGTCAAATCCAGAAAATTGATGAACTACATTCCATGTAAATGAGTCTTGATGATCAATAATATAAATCATTTAAATAATTCCAAAAGTGATTTTGCTTTGATAAAGTTTTCATTGAATTCTTTCTTTGAATTACTATCCAACACAACTCCAGAAGCTGCAGATATTTCTGATCTATTTTTAAAGTTTAAAATTGATCTAATAATTATGTTAAACCTCATATCCTCATTAAATTTTATATACCCAAAACTCCCAGTAAAAATGTTTCTATCTTCCTTTTCTTGTGAATTAAGTAATTCCAATGTTCTTATTTTAGGACAACCAATGACAGATCCACCTGGCATCATTGACTTAATTATTTCTTTAACAGATATTTTTTGATTTAATTTTCCAATAATACTAGTTACGTAATGATATAGGTGCTTATATTCTTCTACATATTTTTGTTTTTTGATTTTTACAGTACCTGGTTTGCATATTCTAGATAAATCGTTTCTCTCAAGATCAACTATCATATTATGTTCTTTAGTTTCTTTGATGTTATTTCTAAAGAATTTGAGAGCTTTAGATTTTGTTGTATATTTATTTTTTTTTAAAGTTCCTGCAATGGGTTTAGTTGTGATAAGACTGCCTACTCTGTGAATTAAAGTTTCAGGTGAACAACTGACTATAGAGTAATCTTTATCTCTGATCATAAACGATTCAGGAGATGAGTTTATCTTCATTAGTTTCCAAAAGAAATTTACTGAATTAATTGCTGATTTATTCTTATATTTTGTACATATTTTTATTTGATAAGTTTCTCCTTCTCTAATTTTTCTTGAAAATGTATCAAATATTTTTTGATATTTATTAAATTCTATATTTAGTTTGAAAGGGGTGAGAATTTTAGTTTTTTGAAAAACTTTGTTAAATTCAGCTTTTTTTAAATTTGAATGAATTATTATTTTGTTTCTTATTTTGATTAAAGTTTCAGGCTTATAAAAAATACCTTTGTAAAAATTCATTTTTTTTTGATTTTTTATAGATAAATTTAAAAGATTACATAAAATCTCATAACCAAAAAATCCCACATATAAGTCAGTTTCTTTTCTATACTTTTTAGAAGAAAAGCTATCTAAAAATTTTGCAATATTATTTTTGTAAAGTGTTATTTTCTTAGAAAAATCCGTATAAATATTATACCCCCCATCAACTTTATAGATAATAAGGGGCTTATTAGACTGATAAAGTTTTTCTAAATATTTATTATGCTGAAATTTATGCTGGCTGAACTCTTTCAATTGTTTTCTCTATAATAGGTAAGTGTATCACACCTGCGAAAATTGATAATGCGATAGATGCGTACCAAGCATAATCAAAATTACCATGCATCTCATAAAAAACTCCCCCTAGATATGCTCCAAGAAAAGATCCAACTTGATGACTAACAAAAACTATACCATATAAAAGGCCCAGATGTTTTGTTCCAAATATATGCCCAACTATTCCATTTGTTGGAGGTACTGTAGAAAGCCATAGGAGGCCAAAGGTAACTCCAAAGACTACACAATTAAATACACTTGGCGGTAAAAATATAAAATAAATTAATGATACACCTCTTAAAAAATAGATCGCACTTAGTACTTTTTTTTTACTATACCTAGTAGCCAAAAATCCTGCCCCAATAGTTCCTATCATATTAAAAACACCTACTAGTGCCAAAATCATTGCTGCAGTCCAATCAGGCAAACCTCTATCCATCATATAAGTTGGGATATGTGTTGCAACTAAAGCAATGTGCCAACCACAAACAAAAAAACCAAGAGTTAAAAAAATAAAGCTTTTATTTCCAAAAGCTTCTTTTAGAGCTTCCGATGCTGTTTGATTATTATCTAGATTACTACTACCTACAGGAACTTTGGGTGTATTGACAAATAAAGCAACAATTAATCCAATGCCTAAAAGAAAGCAAAAGTATAAGATGGTAATTTCCCAACCCATTTCAATTAGAGAATATCTAACCAATAAAGGTGAAACAAAAAATCCAAAAGATCCTGCGCATGTAACAATGCCTGTAGCAATTGTTCTATTGGAAGCTGGAAAATGTTTCGCTACAACAGATACAGGAATACTAATAGCGGTGCCACCTAGTCCAATACCTATTAACACTCCAATTGTAAGTGTAAAATAGTGCCCCATGTTAAGACCTGAGTAAAATAGTAATAGCCCCGCTAAAAAAAATAAAAAACCAACAAAAATAGCTGTTGCTCCTCCATATTTATCAGTGATGAAACCAAAAACTGGACTAAAAATTCCCCACATTAAAAGCTGCAACCCAATTACAAAACCAAAATGTGAAATAGAAATATTTAGATCTGCATTGAAATCAAAAAAAAAAAGACCAAATGTTTGTCTAATACCCATTGCAAAAATAACTGTTAATGAGGCTGCTACAAGTGTGATTAGGGCTTTTTTACTATTAAAAAATTTTTCTACGCTCATTTAACGAGCATAAGGCTTTTTCTAATATCTGCAATTAAATCTTTTGGGTCTTCTAGTCCTATATGTAATCTTACTAAGTGTTCATTTTTGTTTAAATTAAGGAATTTTCTATCTCCCATCTCAATATCACTTTGCAGCAATGCTAAACTTTCAAAGCCTCCCCAACTATATCCATGACCAAACAATTTTAACGAATTTACAAATTTTAAAACTGATTTTCTACTTTTTGATTTTATGATTAAACCCATAAGACCTGAAGACCCTGAATAATATTTTTTCCACATTTTAAAATTAAATGAACCCTTTTTATAAGGGTATAAAAGTTTTACTTTTTTGCTTTTTGAAAGGAACTCGCAAACTTTGTTAGCATTAGACTCGTGTTTATCTAATCTTATATCCAAAGTTCTCAAACCTCTTGTAATTAAGTAAGCATCATCTGGTCCAAGTCTCAATCCTAAAATATCATCTGCTTTTTTTACATGTTTATAAACTTTTTTATTAACTGCTAAGCTACCACCCATTACATCAGAATGGCCTGAATAATATTTTGTTGCAGATACAATAGACATATCAAACCCTAATTTGATAGGTTTTAAAAAGTAAGGTGTGGCCCATGTGTTATCAATTGCTGTAAATATATTATTTTTTTTTGCAATAGAAATAATCTTAGAAAGATCTTGAAACTCAAAAGTGTTACTGCCTGGGCACTCAACATAAATTAATTTTGTTTTATTTGTTACACTTTTTTCTAGTGACTTTAAGTCATGTGGGTTATAAAATTTTGTTTTGATACCAAACTCTTTAAGATAGTTTTCGCTTAAATTTCTGGTTGGATTGTATAATGGATCTGAGATTAATATCTCATCTCCTGGTCTAGTCACACTGAAGATAGAAAGAAAAACAGAACCAAACCCAGTTGGTGTTAAGAAAACATTATAACACTCTTCTAGTTTTGTGAGTATTTTTTGTAATATGAAGGTTGTTGATGTACCTTTTCTGCCATAATCATGGTGCCCTCCTAATGGTTTCTTTAAAGCCATTCTTTGAGTTCTTCTTAAATCTTGCATAGATTTAAAAATTATAGTAGATGCCCTCACAACTGGTGGATTTACTGATTGGTTATGAAAATCTTTAGCAGTATGCTTTAAAAAAGTTTTAAAGGAATAGTCCATAAAAAATTTGATATGTAGTTATGACAATGCTATATCCACCAAATAAGTCAATAAAATAGTAAAACTAAGGAGATTATGGGATACCCAAAAAAGCACAGAGGCCGAAGAAAAATGGGCTCAAAAAAGAGAAGAGCTAGAAAAAAAAATAAAAAGAAATAGAAATTTTTAATCTTTAATCCAACCACCACCTAAAACTTTATGACCAAATTGGTCTTTCTTGTAAAAGACACAAGCTTGACCAGGTGAGATACCGTATTCAGGATTTAATAAGTCAACATTTGCAGAATTTTCATTTTGAATATGTATTTTTGCGTCCAAAAGTTTTCCAGTCGATCTAACTTTTACTAAAATATTCTCACTAAACTCTTCTCTTTCAACTAATAAATTTAAATCTCTTAAATTAATACTTGTTTTTGATAATTCTTCTTTCGGACCAATAAATATTTCATTTTTATTAGCATCAATTTTTATTACATAAAACGGTTCTTCGTTTGAAACTTTAATACCTTTTCTTTGCCCAATAGTAAAATTAACTATTCCATCGTGTACCCCAACCACTTTACCATCCAAATTTTTTATATTTCCTTTTTTGTATGACTCAGGTTTAAATTTTTTAATTACTGAAGCATAATCTCCATTGGGCACAAAACATATATCTTGACTATCTGGTTTATCAGCAACATTCAAATTCAAATTTTTTGCAATTTCTCTCGTTTTGTCTTTAAGAAGTCCACCTAGTGGAAATCTTATATAATTTAATTGCTCTCTTGTGGTATTAAATAAAAAATAACTTTGATCTCTATTTTCATCAATTGCTTGGTACATATTAGTTAAGTTATTTTGTGTTAAACTTTTTACATAATGACCTGTGATTAGCGCATCAGCACTTAAATCTTTCGAAAATTCAAATAAATCTTTAAATTTAACAGTCTGGTTACATTGTACACATGGTATTGGTGTTTCGCCCTTTAAATAACTTTCAACGAAGTTATCTATAACACCTTGTTTAAACTTATCTTGATAATATAAAATCTTATGTTCAATACCTAATTTATGTGCAACTCTTTTTGCATCCATAATATCTTGGCCTGAGCAGCATTGTTTAGAAGCAGCAACTTCTTTGCCATCATTGTAAAGTTTTAAAGTAATTCCAATTACATTATAACCCTCTTGTTTCATCATCCCAGCAACTGTTGAAGAGTCTACCCCTCCAGACATGGCTACCACCACTGTAGTTTCTGACGGTTTTTTATTAAATCCTAATGAGTTAGTTTCTAAATTCATTTGATGGTATTTATACTTATTTCCATTATAAGTTAAATTAAATGATTTTAGATTTTGAACCAGGTGACAAAGTTATTAATCCAGCAAATAAAAGTTGGGGAATTGGTCAAGTACAGTCAATAATTAAAGAAAAAGTTACCGTGAATTTTGAAAATGTAGGAAAAAAAGTAATAAACGCAAATAATATTGAACTTGAAAGAATTAGTAATGATTAATGATGATAAAATAAAAAATGTTGTGGAGAGTCTAGTCGATACTTTTTTAGAAGCTGGAGAAGTTTCAATAAAACTAAGAAATGAGGGTTTAAATAAGGAAATCAAATCAGACAATACACCTGTTAGCAATGGTGATCTTGAGGTAAATAAAATTATCACAAAAAAATTGCTAGAGTTGACGCCAGATATACCCATTGTTTCTGAGGAAACTTCACACAATAAATCTAAAAATAATTTAAAAAACTTCTGGCTAGTTGATCCAATTGACGGAACATACGACTATATAAATGATGGTGAAGAATTCACTATTAATGCTGGATTAATATTAAATGGAAAAGCTGTTGCCGGTTTAATTAATGTGCCTGCAAAAAAAAGGATGTTTTATAGTTTTGGAGAAGATCAATCATATGAATTTACTTCAAACAAAACTTTAAAGTTAGATTGTAAGAAAATTACTCCTAAAGGTTCAATAAAAGTAGTTTCGTATTCAAACAAACTAAAACCTGAAATTGAAAAAATTCATAAAGATTTAGGAGTTACACAACATGTTCGAATGAAAAGCTCTCTTAAATTTTGTGTAATAGCTACAGGAGAATTTGATGGATATGTTGCTGAGCCAAGGGCCTGTGAATGGGATATAGCTGCAGGGCATGCTATACTTGAAAATGCAGGTGGAATAGTAACAGATTTTAATGGCAATGACATTACGTATGGTAAAAAGGATTTTAAAAATCCAAGTATAATTTTAAAGAGAAGTAAAAATTTATAATGAGCGAACAATTAAGAATAATTTTAATTATAATTGTATCTGTATCAATATTTGGTTTAATTGTATTTGTGATGGTTAAAAACTATGTAAGAAATAAAATTCAATACTATTTAGAAGAAAAAAATAAAAAAACTAAAGAAGATTAATTATTTTTAAATATTCATCTTTTTCAAGATCCATAACTCTTCTTGAAACTTCAAAATCGAAACCTGAACGAGCTAATACTCCTATATCCTTTTTATAAAACAAAGGTCGATTATCCTCTTGTCTTGATGGTCCAATTCTTTTCTTTTTACAGATTTTAATGGCTGAAAAAAAATCCTGATCTTCATTCTTATCTTTTATTTGTTCAATTGTATTTTTAATATATTTTTCACCTACACCTTTATTCATTAGATAATTTCTTATTTTGTTTATGGATGATCCTCTTTGAATTAAACTTTTTGCTTTTGACTCTGAATAAAACTTATCGTTTATAAACTTTGATTTCTCTAAATCCTCAAGAACAATATCTATAAGATTAGAAATATCGTTTTTTTTTATATTAGGGGTCCTTGATGTTAAATATTTTTTTAATAAATAAGTTCTTAATTGTTGTTTAGATGGTGCAAATTTTTCTACATAATTAAGTGCAAAATTCGTCATCTCATCAACGGTTACTTCTAATGTCTTTTTTTTATTTTTTATGGGAATCATTGTTTTATTTAATATAATATAAAAATAATATGATTGAACAAATAGCAGCTTTTTTTACCATTAAGATGATTTATTTGTGGTTAAATATAGGTGTAATACCCTTCTGGTTTATTCTGATTATTTTTCCACAGTCAAAGATTTGTGGATTATTGGTTACTTCTGTTTTTCCATTTTTTATTTTAACGGCTGTCTATGTTTATCTAGGTTATTATTTCTACATTTCTGGATATGACTTTGATTATAATTTTACGTTATACCTTGGTCTGTATGACTTGAGAAATCTTTTTGAAGCTGAAGCTTTTTTGATAATGTTTTGGACACACTTTTTAGCAATAAACTTATTTTGTGGAGCGTGGATAATGAAAGATAGTCAAAAATTATTTATGTCCAGATATATAGTCTTCGTTCCAATAATAATGACTTATTTTATTGGTCCATTAGGTTTAGTTATTTATTGGATAATAAGAATGTTCTACGCTAAAAGAATTAATTTGTTAGATTAAAAGCTAAATTACTTTACTACTTTAAAACCTGAATTTTGCATTGATCCAAAACCACCATCTACATGGCAAATATTTTTAAAACCCATGCTTTGTAAAGTTTTTGTTGCTAATGCTGATCTTAGACCCCCAGCACAAAACAGAACCATTTCCTTATTCATATCAATTTTACCATCTTTAAAATATTGACTATCTGGATCCATCCAAAATTCTAGCATTCCTCTTGGTATGTGAGAAGACTTTTCTATTCTTCCTAATCTTTCTAACTCTCTTACGTCCCTGATATCGATAAGATTACATGTATCATTATTTAATTTTTCTAGAGCTTCCTCTGGTGATATAGTTTTAATTTCTTTTAAAGCTTCTGCGACTAAAGTTGATGCTGATTTTATTGTCATAAATGTTTATTACACTAAATTAAAAATATTACTATATAAATTAAACAAAGGTTATTTAATGAAAGCTCCAAATTTTAAATTATCATCTACGTCAGGTAAAACTGTTGAATTAAGTAAAGTAAAATCAAAATTTATCATCATCTATTTCTATCCGAAAGATAATACAAGTGGATGTACAATTGAGACAAATGATTTTAATAAATTTTTAAGTAAATTTGAGAAACTTGGATGTACAATTTTTGGAATATCCAAAGATAGTTTAGAAAGTCATGAAAAATGGAGTAAAAAACTTAACTTAAAATTTGAACTATTAGCAGACGAAGATAAAACCTCTTTAAAAGCTTATAAAGCTTGGGCAAAAAAGAAATTTATGGGTAGAGAATTTATGGGCACAGTAAGAAGTACTTTTATTATTGAGAAAAATAAAATTATTAAGGAATGGAGAAACGTTAAGGCAGCGGGCCATGCTGCAGAGGTTTTAGACTTCATAAAAAATTACTAAAAAAAAGGCCCCAGTTAAGGGGCCTTTTGTCAACTATAGAGAGAGATAGTTATTCTTTAGTCTCTTATTGCGTATGCGATTACTCCTGACTCTGTAACATCTGTACCAAGTCTTTCTGCTTCTTTGCTCAATCTAATACCCATTGTACCCTTCATAATTCCCCATACTATTAGAGATACTACAAACACAAATGCGTTGATTGAAATTACTCCTAGAAGCTGTGCTCCGAATGATGCATCACCGTTCGTTAGTGGAACTGCTAAAGTTCCCCAAATTCCAGCGAACAAGTGAGCAGGTACTGCTCCTACTACATCATCGATTTTTAGTGAGAATAACAATTTAGTTCCGAAGACAACTATTATTCCACCGATCGCACCTATAAGAATTGCTGCTAGCGGTGAAGGCATTAATGGTTCAGCTGTAATTGCAACAAGACCACCAATTGCTCCATTAAGCATTTGAATAACATCAGTTTTACCTGACATTAATCTTGTTATTGCACCAGCTGCTAACACACCACCACAGGCTGCTAAGTTTGTATTAATGAAAATATTTGATACTGCTACTGCGTCATCAAATGTTCCCATTGCTAATTGTGATCCACCATTAAATCCGAACCAACCTAGCCATAAAATAAATACACCAAGTGTTACTAATGGCACTGATGATGCTGCAAATGGCTTCATAGGTTTAGCTGCTCCAGATTTATCAAATCTACCAGTTCTAGCTCCTAAAAGAATTGCTCCAGCTAATGCTGCTGCACCTCCAGTTGAGTGAACAAGTGTTGAACCTGCAAAGTCAGAGAAACCAGCAGCTGCTAACCAGCCACCTCCCCATTGCCAACCCATAACTATTGGATAGATAATTCCTGATAGAATAGCTGCGAATAAAAAGAACGGCCATAATTTAATTCTTTCAGCTAATGTTCCAGATACAATTGAAACTGTTGTTGCACAGAAAACCATTTGGAAATACCAATCAGATCCATCTGCATATCCAGTATCAACTGCACTTGCATCAGACCATGGAGTAAAGCTTCCAATGTATCCACCTTCTGGAATTCCGTATGCTAAATTATATCCAACCATCCAGAACATAATTCCGGCTATTGAAAATAATCCAATATTTTTGGCACATATTACTGATACACTTTTTGATGTCACCATTCCTGATTCGAGCATGGCAAAACCTGCTGCCATAAACATTACTAAGAAACCACAAACCAAGAAAAGAAATGTATTGAATATGAAACCAACTTCAGCTGAAACTGTAGTTTCAGCATAACCTGCACTAGTCATATTTAGTAAGAAAAATATACTTACTAATGGACTAGCCAGTTTTTTTAAAAGTTTAACCATTTCACCTCCGTTTAATTAAAGAGGTTGTTATAGATTTAATAAAACTAAAAACTATTGATTGTTATTTAAAAGAGATATGCAGTATTTGCATGTAGTACACCATATACTTGTATAAAAAAAACAGCCCTTATTAAATTCTAATTTTTAATAAAGGCTGTTTTAAAAAGTTTATTTATTGAAAACTTCTTTAAGCGCTTTTGCAGGTAAAAACTTTACCTTTTGAGAAGCAGCGATTTGGATTTGTTCTCCAGTTCTTGGATTTCGCCCAATTCGAGCTTTTCTTTTAGCCACTTTATATGTTCCAAAACCAGCAATTTTAACATTATCGTCGCCTTTTAAAGCGTCCAAAATAGTGTTGGTAATCGTATCAAATGTACGCTCAGCATCAGCTTTACTTTGATTTAATGACCCTGCTAATTTTGCTATAAGTTGTTTTTTGTTCATTTTAGCTCCGGTTTTAAAGGTTATAATTATATACTTAACAAAATCGTTGATAATTCAAGCTTTTTTTTTGTGTCTCTAATTAAATTTAGCACAACATATAGTTATAAATAAGTATTGATTTATAAAGCTTTTTTAACGTTAGAAAATCCCTTTAAAATAAGCCTAAATCTTTAAGGTCATTGAATGTTGCAAAAAACATCAAAGTTAACAATAAAAACATTCCGATTCGAAAAAAACCTTCCTGTGTTTTTTGACTTAATGGCTTTCCTAAAACCTTTTCAAATGCATAAAACATTAAATGGCCCCCATCTAAAAGTGGGATTGGAAAAAGATTAATTAAGCCTAAACTTATCGATATGTAGGCCATCATGCTAATAAATGGCAATATTCCAAATTCAGCCACTTGTCCTGAAATCTTTGCTATTCTAATTGGTCCACCTAACTGGGAGCTATCACCAGATCCAGTAAGCATTGAACCCATATATTTAAGTGATGATGTGGTTACGAAATAGACCTCTTTAACAGACTCTATTAATGCATTCGCTGGCCCTAATCGTTTATGATTTATTTCATTGTTGTAAGGACTTAGTTTAATACCAACTATTCTTTTATTAATTTTATTTCCTAAATTATCAACGCCTGCAACAATTTTTGGTTTAACCTTTAATAATACCTCTTGATCATATCTAGAAATTTTAAAATCAACTATCTCAGATGTTGACATTAGAATCAGTTTAGAAACATCAAGAATACTCTCAACTTTATTGTTGTCTATTTCAAGTATCACATCATTTTTTTGCATCCCCGCTATTTCTGCTGGACTATCTTTTTGAACTTCGTCAATAACTGCTGGCGTAAAGTCTTTCCCAGCAAACATGTATATGAATAAAAAAATAAATATTGCTAAAACGAAATTTGCTATTGGCCCACCCGCTACAATTAAAGACCTTTGATACAAAGGTTTTGTTACAAAGAGTTTTTCTTGGTCCTCTTTGTTATATTTTTTTAACAATTCTTCTTGATCAGCTTGAGAAAATACATTTCTGTCACCAAAAAATTTGACATAGCCTCCAAGAGGTATCCAACAAATTTTCCATCTAGTTCCTGATTTATCATTCCAACCAATCAACTCTTTTCCAAAACCTATTGAAAAGTCTGTTACACCAACTCCATATCTTTTTGCAAAATAATAATGGCCATATTCGTGTATGAAAACAACTACTAAAATCAGTACTATAAATGGAAGTATAAAAGAGAACATATGAGCTATTTATATTAACTATATTGGTTTCTTACAAGTTTCAAAGTGTCCAGTTTATGTCAATTATAAGCATTCTAAAGACTTAAATAAATGATTTATTGTAATTGGCATTAGAACATATATGCATTTTCCGTATATCTTTAAAAGAATCAAGCATGAAAAACTTTAATGAATTAGACATAGAAAACAAACTAAAGAATTCAATTAAGTATTCAAATTTTATCACACCCACACCAATTCAATCTCAAGCAATACCCATTGCGCTTGAGGGAAAAGATGTTCTTGGAACCGCACAAACTGGTACGGGCAAAACTTTAGCTTTTACAATTCCACTTATAAATAAATTGATCATTAATAAAAATGCAATGGCCTTAATCATATGCCCAACGAGAGAATTGGCTAGTCAGGTAATGGGCACGATATCTAAACTCACTTTAGGAGATATAAGAATTGGCAATGCTCTTTTAATTGGTGGAGAAAGTATGCAAAAACAACTAAGACAATTAAATAAAAGACCTCGAATAATTGTTGGAACACCAGGTAGAATTAACGATCACTTAAAAAGAAAAAGCTTAAATTTAACAAGAGTTAATTACTTAGTTTTAGATGAAACTGATAGAATGCTTGATATGGGTTTTACGCCTCAAATTGAAATAATTTTAAAATTTATCCCAAAAGAACATCAAACATTATTATTTTCAGCCACTTTGCCAAATAATATACTAAAAATTTCTGAAAAATATTTGAGAAAACCAGAAAGAATTTCAGTTGGATCAGTTTCAACTCCAATAGAAAAAATTAAACAAGAGACCTTTCAACTAACTCCAGATAAAAAATATCATGAATTAATTAATCAATTAGTTGAGAGACAAGGTTCAATATTAGTTTTTGTTAAAACAAAACATGGTGCAGATAAAATTGTAAAAAGATTAAAATATGATGCTCATTCAGCAGAAGCAATTCATGGAAATCTAAGACAAAGTAAAAGAGACAGAGTTATTAAAGGATTCAGATCTGGTAAAAATAGAATTTTAGTTGCAACTGATGTTGCTGCTAGAGGATTGGATATTCCATTAATTCAACATGTAATAAATTATGATCTGCCACAAGTACCTGAGGATTATATTCATAGAGTTGGAAGGACAGGTAGAGCAGGAAAAGAAGGATCGGCACTTACCTTCTTAACAAATAATGATCGTAGTATGTGGAGAGAAATCCAGAAATTAATAAATCCAAATTTTAAATTAGAAGAGAGTTTGAATAGAAAATCTAACAAAAAAAATAAAAAATTTAAAAAAAGAGGTAAATCATTCAAAGATAGCGGAAATAGAAACAATAAGCGGGATAACAAAAGAAAATTTAAGTTTAAAAATAAAAAATTTAAAAAATTTCATACTGATAACTTAAAAGAACAAGGCGATAATACTAATAGTAGAAAAAAATTTAAATTTAAGAAAAAATTTAAGAATAGAAAAAGACCAAGAAATTTCTCCTTTAAAAAATTTAAAAAAAATAAAATTACCTCAATTTCCACGTAACCATGGGTAAGAGTGTTGCAACAATAAATGAGCAAAACAACAAAGATTGTGAGATAAATATTGGAAAAAAATCAACAGGTAATATTATTCCTACAAGTATTGATTTTGAGAAATCGGGACTAGGAAATAATAGAATTCCACCAATTAAACCAACTATAATTGAAACATATGCATTTTTTTCATTAAATGATTTTGAATAAAAACCATAAAATACACTTAATACTGCTGCACAACAAAATAAATCAGCTAATAAAAATAGATATAAAATACTTAATCCTTTTGATGCAACAAAAAATGAAATCAAGGATAAAATTATTATAATTTGTTTAGATAATTTTAAATAATTACCTTTAAATTTTATAACTTTATTTCCATCAACAATAATCAAGCTAGAGATAGCATTTACCAGTGTATCTATACTGCTCACTGTCAGTGATATTGCTAAAATAGTTATTATTATTGATAAAAAGATGGCTTGGTCTTTTAACAATAAAGAAAAGAATGCAAGGTCAGGAACTACACTTGGATTTTGGGAGGTTGCAACTAAACCTGAAAAGCCCATCATGAATACTATTGGTATAATAATTATAAAAGAAACTATTAAGCTATTTTTTAAAACTTTATTATTTTTAGCAGCATAAACTCTTTGCCAGTTACCTTGATGAAAAAGATTAGTTGCAGCAACAGCTATAAAAAAAGTTAGGCCTGCAGTAAAGTTAGGCAAATAACCTGAGCTTAGCAAATAGGGTTTATTCTGTTTTACAAACTCAAAACTAAAATCATTAGAATTAAAAGAAATTAAATAAGTAAATGCAATTAACAAAAGCAAACTAAAAACTATAAATTGAATATTATCTGTAAATATTGAAGCTCTAAGACCACCATACAAAGTGTAGACAAGTGAGCTGACAATTACAATAAATGCTGTGATCCATAGATCAGTTCCTGAAATGTAATTAATTAAAATTGAAACGGCGGTAACTTCTGCTATTAAAAAAATAGTCATATAGAAAACAGATAAAAACAAAATTAACTTAAATAATTGTGAGCCAAATCTAGATCTAATCACCTCAATTAATGATTTTCCTGTTGGATATTTATCTCTAAATTTTTTTCCTAAATAAATTAATGCAAAGAGAGGAAACGCTGTCCCTAAAGAATATCCAATAACAGCTCCTACTCCTCCCCAGGTTGCTGCTGATGCCGGACCGAATAAAATCCATGCACCTAGAGCAGATGCAACTAAACTAGTTGTTAGTGAAAAAGTCCCTACAGATCTACTTGCAACTAAATAATTGTTTAACCCTTGATATTTTTTTGAATATACAAGGCCAACTATTACAAAAATGATACTAATAATTAAGGTTAATAAAATTGCAGATGATTGATTTAATATGTTTATTTGATTCATTTTTCCCTTTCTGAATTACCGGACAGGTTCCTTGGGTATTTCTCAGCCATATAGCACCCCATAAATAATTTTTATATTAAATGATAAATAAGTAAAGAGAGATGTTAAGCAACTATATGAATTATACATAGCTATTATTCACTATTAGCGCTCCTAAAATATGAATGATGTTGTAAATAGTAATTTCTCTCTCTTATTATAAGTTAATTATAATACTAGGCTTCGAAAATTGAAGCCTAGAGAAGAAATTTTATTGAATTTTAGCCTAAATTGCAAACACATGTGTCATTATAAATTATTTTCTTTAGTTATCCATAGGTGTAATTTTATAGCTCGATGAAAAAATATTTTATTTTTATTTTCTGTTTTTTTGCATTTACTGCAAACTCAATGGAAAAGAAAACAACATTTGATAAAGATTTGTTTAAAAAAGCCCAATCTGAGGGCAAGATTATAGTTATCAGTTCTTGGATCGAATATTGCGGATCTTGTGCAAATCAAATGAAAGTTTTGCAAAAAGCAAAAAAAGAGGGTGAATTGTTAGATATTAAATTTGATAACATCGAATATTTTGCATTTGATGTAACAAATAGAGATATAGCAAATTCGTTTGATGTTCTTTACCAAACTACTCTATTAATTTTCATGGGTGAAACAGAGGTTTACAGAAGTATTGGTGAAGTTACTGAAGATTTAATTTATCAAGCTTTAAAAGCTTCTATTTAAAAACAAAATCTTAAGAATATTAAATCTTATTCATTTCTGACTAGTGGATAAACTTTTGGACTTAGGTACTTTAGGTTTGTAAAAACTATCAATATCATTGTTACTAATCCAACTATAATTGTTACATTTAAGAATATATCAAATTCAAATAGCCATTTAAGTTGAAAAATATTTTCAATAATAAATTTTGATGAAATTATAGAAAAAATTGTAGAAAAAAGAATTATAGAAAAAAATGTAATTATGAATTCAATTAAAGATGAGTAAATTATTTCTTTTTTTGAAAATCCCAAAATCTTAAAAACTAAATTTTGGAAAGTTTTTATTTTTCCTTGCACTACAATTGCACTGGATATAACAACTAATCCTATTATCACTGTAACTGTTGAAATTATAATGACCGCTATAAATACTTTATTAAGAACATCAGTAACTTTTTTTAAATAATCAGAGATTTTTACAATAGAAACACTTGGGAATTCATCAAGAAAATTAATATCATCGAATTTATCAATATTGTTAAACTTCACTGTTGAAAGGTACTCATGTGGAATTTTATTTGCAAATTGAGGGTTTAGTAACATTGCAAAATTAATGCTTAGATCTCTATAATCAACTAATCTAAAATTCACTACCTCACCATCTATTTCTCTTCCATAAATATTGAGAGTGAATATATCTCCAATTTTTACTCCAAAATCTTGTGCCACTTTGCTATCCAAAGAAATTTGTAATTTGTCTGGGCTTGATAAATCCCACCAGTTACCTTGTGTTAAAGGATTATCTTTCGGTATCTCATCTGACCAAGATATTCTTCTATCATTCATTATAACCCAATAACTGTCATTAGTATTTTTGATGTAAGAATTAGGATCTATCCCATTAATTTTTACTAGACCTGCTGAAACCATAGGAACTACTTCTAATTTTGACTTATTGTCAGAATTAAATATGATTTTTTTGAATTTTTCTCGTTGATCATTTTGTATTCCTAAAAAAAAATAATCTGGTGCAATTTCTGGAATAGATTTGGAAATTTCCCTTTTGAAATTTGAGCCAACAAATGCCAGTGTTAACAAAAGTGTCATTCCAAGACCTAAAGACATTATTGTAATGGGTGTGATACTTTTTGATTGAGTTATATTTTTAACAGCTATTTTTACTGAAATCTTTGAATTTTTATATTTTTTTAATAAATGAATAATTGTGACAGAAAGATAATAAAAAATTAATAAACAGATAAAAAATGATACAAAATACGCAACACTATAAAATGGTATTGAAGACCTAATGGCAAAAAGACTAATTAATATTAGTAACAATACTATGCTAATTATCACAGATTTCACTGAATAATTAAATTGCAGACTTTGAAATACATTTCTAAACAAATTTGATGCTTTAACTTGATCTATAGAATTAACAGTTGGTATAGAAAATATTATCATTACCAACATTCCAACCAAAAAGACTATTATTAAATTTAGAATAGAAAAACTTGCTTCTATATTTAAACCCAAACCATCTGAAATATACTTATCGACTATTGGAATTAAAAAAAAACTTAGCCCATATGAAAATACGGTGATTAAAACTAATAAGATAGCTAATTGCAGATAATAGATTGTCTTTATATTTCCAGAAAATACACCTATTGCTTTTTGAACTGCAATTGATGAATTTTTTTGATTTATAAACGATAGAAGAGTATTCGCTATACCAATGCCAGCAATTAACATAGCACTTATTGATACAAGTGATAAAAATTGTGAGAAATTATCGACAATCCGTCTAATGCCTCCCGCTGAATTTTCAGGGTATCTTAATCTAACTCTATTTTGATCTTTAAATAAGCTCTCTACTCTTTTAATGCCCTCTTTACTGTTAGTAGATTTGTTAAATTTAACTTTATATTCATAATTTAAAAAACTACCAAGGGTGTTTAAATCTAACTTATCTAGAGTTTTTTTACCTGTTAAGGCAAAATCTCCAAATACAAATGCTCCGCCAATATCTGGTAAAACTTTAACTACGCCAATAACTTTAAACTCTTTGTCTTGAACTTTTACAATGTCATTTATTTTTAAGTTTAAATTTTTAAAAATGTTTTCATTTACTAATATTGAACTTTCTATCTGATTTAATTTTTCTAAAGCGTCATTGGGTTCATAGAGTGCATTGCCATACAATGGATAAAATTGATCAACTGATTTTACTCTAGTAAATGAAGTTTTATTGATTTTTTTATTAACAGTTGAAATCATTGTACTAAATTCAACCATTTGAGAGACTGTAGCGAATTTAGTAATTTTATCTATTTTAGTTTGATCACCTTCTCTATTGTTGTAGTCAATTTCTATATCGCCACCTAATAATAATTTTGCATTTTTACTAAGTTCATTTTCTAGACTATCTTCAATTGTCATTATAGAACTTAAAATAAAGAGACTTATAAATAGAGTAATAATTATGCTTGAGATCTTATTATAACTTCTTGTTAAATCTCTAAGAGCATATTTAAAATAAAGACCAAAATTTTGATTTTTATTCAATTTTACCATCCTTTATTTTAATAATTCTCTTAGAAAGATTTGCCAATTTATTATCATGCGTAACCATAATTAAACTTGCATTTTCTTCTTTCACATAATCAAAAAGAATATTTGAGATTAACTCAGAATTTTCACTATCTAAATTTCCAGTAGGTTCATCTGCTAAAATTAATTCAGGCTTCATAACAATTGATCTTGCAATTGCTACTCTCTGCTGTTCTCCTCCAGATAATTGACTTGGTAAATTATTTAGCCTCTTTCCAAGGCCAAATTTATCTAGGATTTCTTTTGCTTTATTAATCGGATCTTTAATTTTATTAATTTCTAATGCTAAACTCACATTTTCTATAGCTGTATAATTGGGAATTAAATAAAATGATTGAAAAACAATGCCAATATCCTTTCGTCTTATCTCTGAAATCTCATCTTCTTTTAAACTCGAAATCTCAAAGTTTTTAAATTTAATTTTTCCTGAAGATACTTTTTCCAAACCACCTATCAACATTATTAGGCTTGTCTTTCCTGACCCACTTTCTCCTACTACAGAAATTGTTTCCTTATAATCAACTTCAAAGCTTACATCTTGTAAAACATTTATAAGATTGTTATCAGTATTATAGTTTAAGTTAACATCTGTTAGTTTAAGAAGTTTAGTCATGTTTAAAAAATGTATTATTAAAATAATTATATTATGTCTAGTTGCATTTGGGGTAAATGCTGAGAATAAGGTTGTTTTATTCGGAGATAGTTTGATGGCTGGATATGGACTTAATAAAGAAGATCATTTGTCTACAGTGCTTCAAAAAAATTTAACTAATAATGGATTAGATGTCAGAATTATAAATGCAAGCGTCTCAGGTGATACAACTGCGGGAGGTTTAAATAGAATAAATTGGACTCTATCTGAAAAGAATATTGATATTTTGGTTTTGGGTTTAGGCGCAAATGATATGTTAAGAGGTATAAAGCCAAACGAGACAAAAGAAAATTTAGAGAAAATAATTAAAATTATAATTAATAAAAATATTAAAATTATATTAACAGGTATGATTGCGCCTGAAAGTCATGGTAAAGAATATAGGGATAAATTTAATATAATTTATTCTAGCCTTTCTGATAAATATAGCTTAACTTTTTTACCTTTTCTTCTGGAAGGTGTTGCCTTGAAGCCAGAGCTAAATCTAGAGGATGGAATGCATCCAAATCCTCAAGGTGTTCAAATTATCAGTAAAAATATTGAAAAAAAGATAACTAGTTTGATTAATTAATTTAAAGCCTCACCAGCACTTAAGTAATTATATCCAAAAACATCTGCAACTGCTTTGTACGTTACTTCACCCTTATGGATATTTAAGCCAGCTAAGAAATTTGGATCATCTTTTAAAGCTTTATAATAACCATCACTAGCTAATCTGTTTAAAAAAGGAAGTGTAGCATTATTTAATGCGATGGTTGATGTTCTAGGGACTCCACCTGGCATATTCGCTACACAATAATGAACAATATCATCAACTATATAAGTTGGTTCAGCATGAGTTGTAGGTTTACTGGTCTCTACACATCCACCTTGATCAATTGCAACATCAACTATTACTGATCCTCGTTTCATATTCTTAATCATATTTTTAGTAACTAATTTTGGTGCTTCTGCTCCTGGAATTAAAACTCCTCCAACTAATAAATCGCATTCTGAAATTAATTTTTCTAAATCAGTTTTATCACTTAACTGAGGAATAATTTTATCACCAAACATTTCTGATAGTTGTTTTAGTCTTGCCTCTGATTTATCTACAACATGAACTTTTGCTCTCATTCCAGTTGCAATAATTGCAGCATTTTCTCCAACAACTCCTCCACCAAGAATTACCACTTCCGCAGGCTCTCCACCTGGAGCGCCTCCTAACAAAATACCTCTGCCTTTTTGATTTTTTTCTAAACAATGTGCGCCTGCTTGAACTGACATTCTTCCAGCAACAGCACTCATAGGTGCTAATAATGGTAACCTACCGTTGTTATCAGTTACTGTCTCATAAGCGATACAAACAGATTTAGAGTCTACTAAACCTTTTGTTAATTCTTTTGCAGCAGCTAAATGCAGATAAGTAAAAACAATTTGATTTTCTCTTAACATTTTTACTTCATTAGAAAGAGGTTCTTTAACTTTTACAATTATCTCTGCATCATTAAAAATATCTTCTGCTTTATCAATTATTTTAGCTCCTGCAGATTTATATTGGTTGTTATCAAAGCCAGCTTCAAAACCACCATCATTCTCAACCAAGACTTCGTGACCATTTGAGGTAAGCGTTTTTACACTATCAGGTGTTAATCCAATTCTATTTTCTTGAGGTTTTATCTCTTTAGGGACACCTATTTTCATATAAGTGAATTAATTTTTTTTACTTTTAGAATAATTCGTAATTCCAGTTCTTAATTTATCAATTATTTCATCTATATGTTTCTTTTCACAAATAAACATTGGCGCAATAATTAAACAATCACCTGTTGCTTTAAAGTTAACACCTGCATCGTAACAATGTTTAAAACATGTAAATCCAGCTGCTCCAGGTTTTTTATCCATTTTAATATCAATTCCACCCATCATTCCATATCCTCTAATGTTATCGACAACATCAATATCCTTCAATGACATCAATCCTTCTTGAAAGTATGGAGCTAAATTTTTAGCTCTATTAAATATATCTTCTTTTTCAAATATATCTTGTACTGCTAATCCAGCTGCTACAGAGACAGGAATTCCAGAATATGTATAGCCATGAAATAATTCAACTGACCCATGAGGTGATGCATCCATTACTGCATCATAGATTTCTTCTTTACAAGCAACAGCGCCTAAAGGACTTATTCCATTTGTTGTTGCTTTTGCCATTGTAATAATATCCGGAGTAACACCATATTCTTGTGATGCAAACGGAGAACCTGTTCTTCCCCATCCAGTAATTACTTCATCAAAAATTAAAAGAATTCCATGTTTGTCACAAATTTCTCTTAATCTTTGTAAATATCCTTTTGGTGGAACAAGTGTTCCTGTTGATCCTGCAATCGGCTCAACAATACACGCAGCAATATTTTCTGATCCAAAGTTTGTACAAATTCTCTCTAAATCATCTGCAATTTCTGCTCCCGTTTCCGGTTGACCTGATACAAATTTATGTTCAGGTAAATGAGTATGTCTCATATGAACAACCCCTGGCATTAAAACACTCGCAAATGTTTTAACGTTGTTGATCATTCCACCAACTGATGTTGCTCCAATATTCATACCATGGTAAGCTCTTTCTCTGCCTACAAATCTAAATCTCTGTCCTTCTCCTCGAGCTTTGTGATAAGCAACTGAAATTTTTATTGCCGTCTCGACAGCAGTTGATCCACAAATAGTGTAAAAAATTCTATTTAAGTTTCCTGGTGTGTGTTTTGAAATTCTTGTTGCTAATTCAAATGAACCACCAAATCCTTGTTGGAATGGTTGTGCATAGTCTACTGTTCTTAGTTGTTTAGTTATCGCTTCAATAATTTCCTCTCTACCATGTCCTAATGGATTACAAAATAATCCTGAACTTGCATCGATTTGTGTTTTACCGTGGTGGTTTTTTAAATAAACACCTTTTGCTTCAACTATTAACCTTGGGTTTGCTTTAAAATCTCTATTTGAAGAGAATGGCATCCAATGCTCATTTAAAGAATTAGGTATTTGTGGCTTTTCTGAACTCATAAAAAATTTTTTAAATTGTTATTATCACTTTCTCATAGACTAAAATAAAAAAATAGAAAATAATTTCTATGCATTATTAGTATGTCATTTCGTAATATTAATTACAACCAATAGTTGAACCCATTTTAGACATCTTCAAATCAACTATGATTTATATGCTTACAAAATACATTTACTTATAATCAAAATTGAACTTAAATAAGGGTAATTAAATTTAATTAAGGAGATAAAATGAAGAAACTAATTAGCTTTATTTTAGGAAGTTTATTTGCTCTTAACTTGTCAATTTCAGCTGCAAATGCTGCTGCAAATGAAGTAAGAGTTGCTTACTTTCTAGAATGGCCAAGTCCAAATTTAGAGGACATGCAAAAAAAGAATTTTGCTAAAGCACTAGGAGTTCCAGTAAAATGGACTAACTTCACTAACGGTGGAGCTATGACTGATGCAATGCTAGCTGGGGATATTGATATTTCTTATTCTCAAGGTTTAGTACCTTTTATTAATGCTGTAAAATCTAATGCACCTATCAAATTAGTTGATATTGCAATGGAATATGGAATGGGCGGAACAACTTGTGTTACATCTAACGCTTCTGGAATTACAAAAGCAAACGGTTCTGAATTAGAAGGTAAAAAAGTTGCAGTTCCACTTGGAACTATGGCTGAGTACGTCTTTGACGAAAGTATGAAAGTTGTCGGAGCTGACAGAAGTAAAATGGATATAATTCAAATGGATCCTGAAGAAGGTGCTGCTGCATTAGTAAGTGGTGATGTTGTGATGGCATGTTTATTTGGTGGAAATTCTATCAAAGCTGCAGTTGCAGTTGGTTCAAGACTTTTAACAGTTCAAGAAGCAAGAGATGCTGGTATCTTAGGAATAGATATTACATCTGTAACTGACAAATTCATGAAAGAAAATCCAGGTATGCTTAGAACTTTTATAGAAGTAACTCATGAAGCAAATGACAGATATAGATCTGGTAAAAGCGATATGAATTCAATGTCTAAAGCTTCAGAAATGAAAGTTGCCGACATGAAAGAAACTTTAAGTGGATTTAAATTTCTTACTCCAGAAGAGACTAAACAGTCAATGGAGAGCGGTAATCTTGATGGATTCCTAAAAGGTATGGGAACTCCAGGCGGTGCCGTTGATACTAGTTTTTTACCTTTATAATATTAAAGAGTAAAACAAATTTAATAGGCGCTAATTATTTAGCGCCTATTTTTTTTAACATAAGTTTTATATAAAGTTTCTATGAGTGACTTAGTTTCCAAAGATTTAAATATGATTTTTAAAACTCCCAAAGGAGAAACTGTTCACGCATTAAAGGATGTAAATTTTACTTTAAAAAAAGGAGAACTTCTCACTGTTCTTGGTCCTTCAGGATGTGGAAAAACAACTCTTTTAAATATTGCTGCAGGTTTTTTAAGACCTACCTCAGGCTCTATTGTTTTGGCTGGCAATGAAATTAATGGTCCAGGAGTTGAAAGAGGAATGGTTTTTCAACAAGGGGCTTTATTTGAGTGGTTAACAGTTGCTGAAAATGTTGATTTTGGACTTAGAATGAAAAAAGAAGATCCAATAAAAACTTCTAAAAGAGTTGAAGAATGGCTTGAAATTGTTGGCTTAAAAGGGTTTGGTAATACACCTACCTACCAATTATCAGGCGGAATGCAGCAAAGAGTGGCTCTTGCTAGGTGTCTAATAAATGATCCTGATTTAATATTGATGGATGAGCCCTTAGGTGCGTTAGATGCATTAACTAGAGAAAAGATGCAATCTTTGGTTCTTAAAATTTGGAAAGAGACAGGAAAAACTATCATTTTAATTACTCACTCAGTTGAAGAAGCATTGTTACTTGGTGAAAGGCTATATGTAATGGCGCCAAGACCAGGAAGAATACATAAAGAATATAATCTACCTTTTGCAGAAATGGGTTTAAAGGAGGATTTAAGAGAAATAAAAAAAAATAAAGAATTTTCATCTAAGCGTGAAGAAATTTTATCCATGATATGGAATATGGAAGAAGAAATTATGGGCAAAGAAAACTAAATGTTAACCCAAATAATAACCATACTTATATTTGTATCCATAATTGGATGCATTATGTACGGCAGAAGATTAATACAAACTGAGAAAGTTGATGCTGTATTTGGAAATCCTGAAAGAGCTAAAGGTGGAACCCATTGGGTTATAGTTGGAAGTGCTGCAATATTACTAGTATGGCTTTATTACTCTTGGGACATAGCAAAAGGTTTTTATCCAAAATCAGCAAATGAATTATGTCAAGTTGCTAAAATAAATGAATCACTGTTAGGATTAAAATATCAATTTCCAATAGAAGAACGTGAATTTAAAAGTACATCGATCATAAAGATTGAAAATAAAAATCTTCAAAAAATAACAGCTGAAATACAAAATTCTAAAGATCTTAGTAATCAACAAAAAACAATTTTAGTTGGATATATAAATAAAACAAAAAAATTAATTCCTTTATTAACTAACGAGGATTTAATTGAAATGGATACTAAAATTAAAATAAGTGAAATGACAAATGAGATTCAACAATTAAGTTCAAATTTTAAAAAAGAAGATTATCCATTTGAAACAGAAGTTGAAAAAAGTGAACGGTTAAAAGCAATATCTGAACAAGGTAATTGGGGCATAACAACTGTTAGATCAGGAACTGGTACTATAGAAAACACTATTGAAGTTCCATTTGTTGCAGAAACCTCAAAAGGTTTAAAATTTCAAGCTGCTGCAGAGGAACTAAAAAAAATTAATGATAAATTTTTTAAATTAAGAAATCATAATCCACAGTTCAAAAGTTCAATTAAAGAACTGAAAGATGAAGTTAAAACATATAGAAAAAGTTTAGATGATAATGAGGAAATTGCCTCAGATTATGCCAAAAATATAGTCAAAATTGCAAGAAGAATTGAATTTGCAAGCATTTATCCGCCAAATGCATTAAATGAAATGCAAAAGGCGATTATTGAATTTGATGACCTTCAGGAAAAAGAACAAGCTGGTCTTAGATTAATTGATATTGTTTTATTTCCAGCTGGAACAATTGTTGCGAGTGGTCCAAGTTGCTCGGAACAAGGTTCTGGTAGATGGTTACCTAAACCGTCAGATACATTAAATAAATTCATTCTAATGTCTAATCCAAGTGTTGGATACAAAAATATACCTCTTCTCTGGATAGAAATGATTGATGTTAGTTCAATAGTTGGATTTATTTTACCAGATTGGATTGCTGATATTTTGCCAGGCGAATACCCTGTTCATACAAGCGAAGGGATAGTCAATGAAAACTTTAAAGGTAAAGTTTTAAAAGTTGTTACGGGTGATTTTAAACTATTCAAGATACCTGTTCCTTATGGTCATATATGGGATTCATTCTTAAGAGTATTTTTAGGATTAGTTTTTGGAATAATTATAGGGGTTCCATTAGGTTTGTTTATGGGTCTAAACCGATTTGCTAAAGGTTTCTTTGATCCTTTGATTGAATTATATAGACCAGTACCTCCACTTGCTTGGGCTCCTCTTATAATTTCAGTACTTGGAATTGATAATACTGGAAAAGTATTTTTGTTATTCATGGTTTCGCTATCAATTATGATTATTTCAGCAAGAGCTGGGGCATCAGGAACACAATTATCTAAAATTCACGCTGCCCATTCTTTAGGTGCTTCTAAAAGACAAATACTAAGACATGTTATATTTCCAAATTCTTTACCTGAAATATTGACTGGAATTAGAGTCGCTGTTGGAATGTGTTGGGGAACTTTGGTTGCTGCTGAATTTTTAGCTGGAACAACAGGTATTGGATTTGTTGAAAATGTTGCAAAAAAATATTTTCAATATGAAGTAATTTGGATAACAATTTTTATTATGGGAATGTTAGGATTATTATTTGATATAACTTTAAGAAAAATAATTGATAGAACTATTCCTTGGCGAGGAAAGGGTTAATACAATAATTAATGATAAAAAAATTTAAGGTAAATGTTTCTAAAAAGACCTTAAATAATATCTACAAAAAAGTTAGGGAATTTCCATTTAATGACATCCAACAGATGAATGGATGGTTACATGGAACAAATCATGCCTATTTAAAAAAGATTTCTAAGTATTGGACATCAAAGTTTAATTGGAAGTTACAAGAAAAAAAAATCAATAAATTTAACAATTACATTACTAATGTAGATGGAATTAATATTCATTTTATTAAGCAAAATGGTAGTGGAAAAAAACCAAATCCATTGCTTATTCTTCATGGATGGCCTGGAAGTTTTGTTGAATTTTTACATATCGTGGAAAAACTAACTCATCCTGAAAAATTTGGAGGCAATAAGGAGGAAAGTTTTGACGTAATAATACCTTCTCTACCTGGATTTGGATTTTCTGGAAAGCCTAAAAAACCAATTGGTCCAAAAAAAATTGCAAAAATTATGAATAAATTAATGACTAAAAAATTAGGTTATATAAATTATTTTGCTCAGGGAGGAGACTGGGGTTCTGCTGTTTGTAATTGGCTAGGTCATGATCATTATAATAATTGTAAAGCTATTCATGTAAATTGTTTAAATATGAGACATCCAAAAGGAGCAATAACTTCAAAAGAAAAAAAATGGGAACAAAGATTTGCTAAAGAGCAAATTATGCAAGAGGGATATAGGACACAACAGGCAACCAAACCCCAGTCGTTAAGTTATGCAATGATAGATAGCCCTGTGGGTACTGCTGCATGGATATTAGAAAAATTTTATTCATGGTCAGACTTAAAAAAAGGTAATATTGAAAATGTTTACTCAAAGGATTTGTTAATAACTAATATTATGATTTATATATTAACAAAAACTTTTAATTCTGCAGCTTGGATTTATTTTGGCAGAAGAGAAGAAGGTGGGAGACCTTTCCCAAAAAATTTTAAAAAAATTAGAATACCTACTGCAATTGCAGAATTTCCAAAAGAAATGTTGAGCTGGCCACCTAAATCATATGTAAAAAGAATTTTTAATGTTAAAAGATGGACAAAAATGAAAAAAGGTGGACACTTTGCAGCTCTTGAGGAGCCAGATTTATTAGTTAATGATATAAGGTCATTTTTTAATAAAGATTTAAATATTTAAGATGGAAAAAAATAAACTTAAAAAGACTATAATTAAAATATTTTATAAGTTTAAACTTTCAAAAAAACACGCAGGTATTTGTGCTGATGCAATAATTAATGCTGAATTAGTAGGCGCTCCAACCCATGGATTATCTAGATTAAAAATGTATTGTGATCGGATCAAAAAAAAGCTTATCAATCCAAGACCTAAAATCAAACTAAAAAATGTTTCCCAATCTGTTACTCATATAAATGCTGATGACAGCATTGGTTTTGTTGCGGCAGATACAGCCATAAAAAAAGCCATAAAAAATGCTAAAAAAACAGGAATAGGACTTGTGGCTGTTAAAAACAGTGGTCATTACGGCATGTCAGGATATTACGCTGAACAAGCTGTAAAAAAAAATATGATTGCCTTAGTATTTACTAATGCACCCCCTGCTATTGCCCCACATGGAGCTATAAAATCTTTATTTGGCACAAACCCAATTTGCTTTGGATCGCCAACTGGTTCTAAAATTCCATTTATATTGGATACATCTGTCTCAATGATTAATAGAGGCAAAATAAGAGTTGCATCAAGATCTAATTCAAAAATACCTGAGGGTGTTGCTTTGGATAAATTTGGTAATCCAACAACAGATGCTAAAAAAGCTCTTGAGGGTGTTCAACTTCCTATAGCAGGATTTAGAGGATCAGGACTTGCGTGGATGGTCGATATATTAAGTGGTGTTTACACAGGAGGTAATCACGGTGGGAAAGTGAAAGATCCTTTTGATGATTTTTCAGGCCCTCAAAATATTGGTCATTTATTTATTGTGATGAAAGCAAACTTATTTCAACAAAATTATAAAAAAAGAATAAAAGAAAACATAAAAAGAATTAAAAAACTTCCTAAATTAAAAGGGCTTAATGAAATATTATATCCAGGAGAAAACAAATTAAGAAGATATAAAAAGAATTATAAGTCTGAAATTAAAATTCCGGATAACATAATGGAGGATATTCGTATTTTAATGAAATAGATTAAATGATTAGCCTGCTCGTCCTAAATAATTCACCATTATAACCCCAATTACAATTAAGCAAATACCAATTAGTCCATAAATATTAGGAACTTGATTATATTTTAATATCCCAAACAAAACTACACCTGCAACCGTTAATCCGCTGTAAGTTGAGTAACTAAATGCTACAGGTATCACTGACATTGCTTTTGCCAAAGAAAACATTGTAACACTCATTAAAAGCAAACAAGCAATAGTTGGTGTCAGCTTTGTAAAACCATCTGAAATCTTTGCAAAACTGTTTGCAGCTATGCCTGTAGTAATTCCTAAGGCTAAAATTAAATATCCTGCAAATGGTTTCATATCGTTATTATTTACTAATTATTATTTATTACAATAACTGATAATTGTTGAGAATGCCTAAATTTTTAGATTATTTATTTAATTATTAAAGCTAAATAGAAACAAAATATCCAAGTACTCCTAATCCAAAAAATAGTGACACGACAATAGCTTTATTTTTAAAATTATCTTTTTTTTCTTGTTTAATCATTTTGAGTTTAAGAGCATCAATATTTACTTTTTGAGGGGTATCAATATTTACGTCACCTGTTAATTGAGAAGAAATTTCAATATTAGATGCTCTTTTTAGGCTATTCAAACTCATATAAATACTATTAAAACATATATAAGTTTTGATGCTATTTCCCAAGTGTCCGAAATGGGTTATTAAAATTTTATTTGATGTCCAAAATGGGGTCAAAAGACTAAAATGGGTTTGCGGAAAATGATTAAAAACTCGTCACTATTAAGTGAAAACAAAATTCAAAAAGTTATTGTAGAAAATTTTGATGAAATAGCTCCTTTTTACTACAAGTTATTGTCTGAATGGACTAATTCATCCTATGAAACATTTCAAGACATAGATAAGTATTTAATAATTCTTTATCTTATAAATAAAGATTTTGATTATTATATCCAAAATGGACTTGTAGAAAGTTATGATACTTTTTTCTTATATGATAAATCATTAGAACTAGACAGAATAAATATTATTGAAATATCAAAAAATTTAATTATTCCCAAGGAGAGTGCTAGAAGAAAAATTCTTCGCTTAGAAGAATTTGGTGTACTAAAAAAAATTGGCAAAAAGATATATATCGATAGATCAGCTTTTAGACTGGTTCAACCTAAAAATACTCTTCAAAATTTAAGTGCATTACTTTCAAAGATTGCTGAGTTATGTGAAAAAAATAATTTAATTAATCAATCTAAGCAATTTGATGAAATTTCAAATGAAATTAAAAATAATTTCACATATTGTTGGTATTTTTTTTTAGAGTTTATTTTTATTTTTACAAATAGATGGAAAAAACAAGTAGGAGATCTTGAAATATTTTCAGTTGGAATGGTTATAATGTGGTATTCACTTGTTACAAAATCTTATGAAGCTAATGGATGGAACTTTTCAAACTGGAAAAAGAATAAAATATTAGTTCCTGAAACTGGTGTGAATACCATGTCAATTTCAGAAATAACTCATATTCCAAGACCAACTGTTGTTAGAAAATTAAATTATTTGCTAAAAAATAAATATATAAGTGTTAATAAAAAAAAACTGTTTAATGTTAACATGCAAGACAAAACATTAACTGATACCATTAAACTGCAGGAGAAAAATGTACTCTCACTTTCTCATTTAATCTTTAAGATATTCGGGCAAATAAATATTAAGTAGATCTTCTAAGTATAAAAATCATTATAAAGCCAGTTAAATACATAATCAAAGCATATGCTGCTGTTGGAATAATATAACTAATGTCACTAAATATTTGTGTAGCTACAAATATTGCTAATGTGCCATTTTGAAGTCCACATTCAATTGAAATGCATTTTCTTTGCTTTATGCCAGTGGCTAATAACTTGGCTATGTAATATGCAAGCACCATCATGACAATATTAAGCACAAGAACAGCAAAACCCGCTTGTTTTAAGTAGTTGAATATATTCTCTCTTTCTTCAATCCATATTGTTGCAAAAACAATTACAAATAAAACAGTTGTGATTTTCTCGATTATAGAAATATTTGTAGAAACAAAATTTTCTGCAAATTTTCTTATAATCATTCCTAAAATAACAGGCACTGTAACAACTAGAGCCATTTTTAATGCAATACCAGTCATGGTGATATCAGAAGATATATCTTTAACTCCCAATAAATTTGCTGATTTAAAAATAATAAAAGGAACAGAAAT
>CABZNY010000011.1 GCA_902527265.1 uncultured Pelagibacteraceae bacterium
TGTAAATAAAAAATATTGAATAATAAAAGTTAGTATTAATGAAATCCAATCAATAATATTTAATCCAAGAAAAAAAGCTAAAAAAACTTGACCATCTAGAATTTGACTATCTAGATTATAGTAAATAAAAATTCTAATTAGATATGTAATCGATTTTGATATAAAAAATGTTTGAATACCAAACATAAATACTCCTATAACGGATCTTAAAAGACTTAAGTATTTGGCTCCATTTAAACCCATAGACATTCTGAGCATAACAGGAAAGGGTAATCCATGCTTTTGGGATGGTTTGCCGATCAATGATATAAAAAAATATACTAATATAGAGGCGGCTAATGAAGAAGTTAATACTAGCACAGTACTAAGATTATATATTAAATATAAAGAGGCTATTAACGCAAAGCCTGCAATGGTTTGGATACTATTAGCCCAAAAGCAAAATAAATCAATTAATGTCCATGTTTTATTGCTTGGGTTAACTGTGGCTAATTCAAAATTTTTTAATTCTATATTCTGACTCACTAATGTAACCTTAAACTAAAATATTTATATGTCTATAATAGTGATATCCATAATTTTGTAATTTGATGAATTTTCTTAAAAATAATATTGGCTACGTTTCTATGTTTGTGGCAGTAATAGGTTTCGGGTCAGGTCCACCGTTTGTAAAATTAGCATTGCAGGAATTTTATGTAATGGATTTAATGGCGGTACGATTCTCTTTAGCATTTAGTTTGATGTTAATTTTTGCTTTAATCATGAGGGCAAATCTAAAAATCAGAAAAATTGGGTTTACTCCTTTCTTAATGGGTTTATTAAATCCTTTTCTAGTTACTTTAAGTTTTCATATTGGTCTCCTACTAACTTCACCAGTAAATGGAGTTGCTTTAATTAGCACTTTACCAATATGGCAACCATTTATTGCAAGACTTTTTTTAAAAGAAAAAATTGAAATAAAAGTAATTATTGGAGCCTTTATAACTATTATTGGAACTTTAATTTTACTTACAAGTCAAACTAAATCAGGACAAGGAAATTATATTGGTGATTTAATAATCTTTTTAGGAATGATTTGTGTTTCTATAAATGAGGTTTTGGGAAGAAGATTTATGCAAACTAAAGTTGATCAATTGGGAGTTAATACTTATCAATATTTTATTGGTGCTATACTATCTTTATTAGTTCTTTTTGTAATTTGGCCAAATTCAAGTTTTAAATATCAAAATTATCTAAATTTTTCACCTCCTGTTTTAGCGGCTATAACTTTATCTTGTATAACGTTTGGAGCTTATTTATTTTATAATTTTGCTCTGAGAAGAGTTCCGGTAGGTAGAATTAGTTTGATGTATCCTTTGACGGGTCCTATTGGTGCAACAATGTCTTGGTTAATAATCGACTCTCCGATTTCAACGAAGGTTTTTATATCTTTAGCAATAATTCTAGTGGGAACTATTATTCCTCAAATAAATAAGTCTAGCTAAGGTGATGGATACATCACCCCAGGCAACCACAATGCTATTTTTGGAAATATTATAATTAATATTAAACCAATTACCTGGATAACCATAAATTGCATCATGCCAAGATAAATATCTTTTAAATCCCACTCTGGAACTACTCCTTTTAAGAAATAAGCAGATAATGCAACAGGAGGTGAGAGCCAGGCGGTTTGAAGATTAACTGCCACTAATATTGCAAACCATGTAAGATTAAATCCTAACTCTATTACTAAAGGTAATACAATTGGCAATACTATTAAAACTATTGGTACCCACTCTAAAGGCCATCCTAATAAAAAAATAGCAGCCATTATAATTGCTAATATTACATATCTATTTACCTCTAAATTTAAAAGGAAATCAGTTAACAGAGATGGAGTTCCTAATTTTGAGAATACTGCTCCAAAAAAATTCGATGCAGCAACTAAAAACATTATTAAAGCTGTAATCTCTAAAGTTTTTAAAAGAGCATCTTTCAAACCTGGCAGAGTTAATTTTTTATATGCTAGTGCAAGTAATATAGCACCAAACGCTCCCATACCAGCTCCTTCGGTTGGAGTAGCAAGACCAAATAAAATACTTCCTAGTGCAAAAAAAACTAAACCTGCAGGAGGAATTAATCCCATAATAAATTCATACCAAACCTTAGCCATGTTAGTTGGTTGTTCATTTGCTGGTAGAACAGGGCCAAGTTTTGGATTAAGATAGCATCTTAATGTTGTGTAAGCAGCGTACAAGCATGCTAATAAAATACCTGGCATTATTGCTGCAGCAAATAAATCTGTGACAGGAATTTCTAAAACAGGTCCCATCACAACTAACATAATACTTGGAGGAATTAAAATCCCAAGAGTTCCGCCAGCACAGATTAAACCAGCAGACAGTCTAGTATCATAACCAGTTCTAATCATAGTTTTACCTGCCATAATTCCTAAAATTGTAACTGATGCACCAACTATTCCAGTTGCAGCTGCAAAAATTGTTGAGACAAACATTACCGCATAAAACAAAGCTCCTCTTGTCTTAGAAAGCATTAATTGAACTGCATTAAACAATCTTTCCATTAGACCTGCTTGCTCCATTAAAATTCCCATAAAAATAAAGAGTGGCACGGCGGCGAGTGTATTCTCCGTCATAATCATATTGAACTGAAGGGTCATTAAGTAAAAGACTAATTTACCAAAACCCCAATATCCAAAAACAAGGCCTAAAAATATTAAAGTAAATGAAATTGGAAACCCAACAAAGATTGCAAATAGCATGCAACCAATCATTATTGCTCCAATAATTTCTGGACTAAAGAAATCCATTAGGGCCATCTCCCCTTAACAAAAGCATAATAAGTTTTTAAAATTTCAGATACACCTTGTACTAAAAGTAGAAAAGCACCAATTGGCATACAACTTTTCAAAGGCCACATAATTGGCATCCATGTTGTATCCATGGCTCTTTGAATTCTAACTTTACCACCTAAGCATTCTTCTAAATTTGATCTTCCACAAATTGAAGTATAGGCATAATCAAAACTTACAAAGAAAAATACGAGAAACCCTGGTATAAAAAACAGTAAATATAAAAATAAATCTACCCTTGCCTGATTTTTTACAGACCAATTTCTATAAAGAAAATCAGCTCTAATATGAATACCTTTTGACAAAGTATATGCCGCTCCTAACATAAATAAAGCACCAGCCAACATTCTACTTATATCAAATGACCATAAAGTAGGTCTATTAAAAAAATGCCTTCCAATAACCTCATGGATCATCGCATAAATTAAAAAAATTGTAAGCCAGGCGAATATTTTGCCTGTGATAAGCATTTTCGAGTCTATAAATTCTATTGTTTTTGCCATCCAAGGAGTCATATCCTCTGGCATTTTTAAACTTGTTCTTCTTTCAGCTATAAGCTCGTCAGTAATATCAAGATTTTCTTTGACCTTAGGCTCTGAATCTTTATCAACCATTTAACAAGTATATTTATTTAAATTAAAATTGTAAAAAAAACGGGGATCTAAACAATCCCCGTTTTAATATTTTACTTACTGTTGTGATGCGAATGCAGTTCCAATTGATGCATCAGATGTTTCCATTTGTGCAATAAAAGGTACTACAATTTTAGCATGTGCAGTCATGTGCTCATAAACTTCTTTAAAGAAAGCATTTGATGCAGCATTCTTTTTAAGAGTTGCTTGAGCAGCGTTCATGTACTCAGTGAAATAATCAGCTGGTGTATCCCAAAGTTTTACACCGTGATTTTCAGTAAGATCGATTAACGCTTTACCATTTTCTACAGCTCTATTAGTGATGTTTCTCGTGATCATCGCTTCAGATGCAACTTCCATTGCATATTTTTGATGGTCAGTTAAAGAATTGTAAACATCTCCATTAATATAGATATCACCATTAACTACGTTTTGGTGTAATCCTTGTAGATAGTAGTTTTTAAGAACTTTTTGAAAACCAAAAACTGAGTCTGGTTTTGGACAACACCATTCAGCAGCATCGATAGTTCCTTTTTCAAGTGCTGGTAATATATCACCACCTGATAAAGATACTGATGCAATTCCAATATCTTTGTACGTTTGTCCTGGAATTCCTGGAGGAGTTCTGAATCTGTATTTTCTGAAATCATCCATGTTTTTAATTGGCTCTTTGAACCAACCTAATGCTTCAGGTCCTGATGATGCCATCACGAAACCTTTAACATTCATTCCCATTTCGCTCCATAATTGGTCGTATAATTCTTTACCACCATTATCGAAATACCATGCTAACCAAGATTTAGTACTTAAACCAATTCCTCCACCAGCTACTGGCGATCCAAATAGCATCGCAGCTGGGTGATAGTTTGACCAGTAGTGAGTCCATGCTGCACCACCATCTACTAAACCTTTATCAACAGCTTCTAGTGTTTCTTTCATACCAACAACTTCACCTTTTGAAAGAAGCTCAAATTTTAACTCACCACGAGTTAATTTTGTTACTCTGTCAGTCCACATTTTTACGATTTGTCCATCGTATGATGTTTTAGGAAAAGTAAGTTGGATTTTTAATGTTTTAGCAGAAGCAGATCCAATTACTGAAACTGCAAATACTAAAGCTAAAATCATTGAAGTGATTTTTTTCATTATTTATCCCTCTCTTTATTGTTATTAAGTCTTAATAATTGAATAAGTAAAACTCATTGGTTGACAAATGTAAAATGATTAATTGCTACACTCTTAATTAATACAACTTAAGGTTTAATATAGGCTATTTGTTACCCTTAGGGTCAAAAGGATAGTCCCAAGCATCTCCGCCAATTTTTTTAGATATACCTGAATAATCTGTTTCGCTATCACCACCCTCACAAAATTCATTAAATATATCTAAGGCATGTTTTCCTAGTGGTGTTGAAGCATTTACTGATTTCGCAGCATCATTAGCTAGTTTAAGATCTTTTGTCATCATTGCAGCTGAAAAACCAGGACGATATTTATTATTTGATGGAACACCATCAGTTAAATTAGGTAACGGAGTATAAGTTGATAATGCCCAATTATTTCCTGATGCATTCTTCATGATTTCGTGAACTTTTTTTAAATCCATCTTAAGTCTTTTTGCCAACATTAAAGCTTCTGATGCTGCTATCATTGAAATTCCTAAAGACATATTATTACAAATCTTTACTCCAACTCCACTTCCTTGTGGTCCTGCATGTAAAATTTTTTGTCCCATAATATCCATTAATGGCTTTGCTAAATCTACAGCTTCATCATCTCCGCCAACTAAAAAATTTAATTTTCCAACCCTTGCGCCCATAACACCTCCAGTAACAGGTGCATCAATCATTTTAATTCCTCTATTTTTTGCTTCCTTGCCAAGGAGTAATGAAGTTTCAATATCAATTGTTGAACAGTCAATTATTAGGGCATCTTTTGAAATTTTATCTATTATGCCTTTATCTCCTAAAAATAGTGATTTTACATGTTTACCTTCTGGCAACATTGAGATTACAAAATTTGCACCTTCAAGCACTTCATCTAATGAATCAACAACATCTAAATTAGCATCTTTTGCTTTTTGAATCATTTCTGGCGAAACATCGTAAGCTTTAACTTTTTTACCAGCTTTAACTAATTGGTCTGCCATTGGGTTACCCATGTTACCTACACCGATAAATGCTATTTGATCTGTCATTTTAATTATCTATATTTGATTTTCCTCTATTAATCAAAACTGTTTTACTTTGAGTAAAATGATTAACCATACTATCAAATGCATACTCTTTTCCTAGGCCACTCATTTTTAATCCACCATATGAAACATTTGCTCTAGGCGCTACACATTGATTCACTTGAACGAAACCTGCTTCAATTTCTTCAACAAACTGTAAAGCTCTAGATAAATTTTGTGTCCACAATACCGCTGACAATCCAAATGGCGTATCGTTCGCACTGTTCATTACTTCATCAAATGTTTTAAATGGTATTGCACAAGCAACAGGACCAAATATTTCTTCTTGGCAAACTGGAGAGCTTACTGGAACACCTGACATCAATGTAGGTTCATAAAAGAAACCATTTTTATAATCACCACCTGTTAGTTGATTGCCACCATGCACAACATTGGTTGTAGAGTTTTTTTTGGCAATATCCATGTAATGTAAAGTTCTTTTCAGTTGTTCTTCGGAAATAATAGCACCTATATCAGAACTTTCATCTAGAGCATTACCCATTTTTAATTTACTTAATTTTTCAACAGCTCCATCCAAGACTTTGTCATAAATTTTTTCTTGAATATAAACTCTTGATCCAGCAGTACATGCTTGTCCTTGTCGTGTATATCTCATTCCATCAATAACCCCTTGAATTGCAATATCTAAATCTGCATCACTCATTATTATATTTGGATTTTTTCCTCCAAGCTCTAAAGTAACTGGACATAATTTAGGAGCTGCTTTTTGTGCTATAATCTTTCCTACAGTAAAAGATCCAGTAAACGTTACTTTTCTTACTTTTTCATGAGTTACCAGAGGTTCGCCACACTCTTCTCCATAGCCTGAAATTACATTTAAAACACCCGGAGGAAGTTCTTTTTGAAATATCTCCGATAGTAAAAGAGCACAAAATGGAGCTTGTTCAGCTGTTTTTAAAACAACACTATTTCCTGCTACAATAGCTGGAGCGATTTTTGCTACTGTTAAAAATAATGGCGCATTCCAAGGGACGATTGCACAAACGACGCCAATTGGATCTCTAGTGGTGTAATGAATACTATTTGGAATATTGGTTGGATAATTTTCCCCTTTTAACTCTCCAGACAAACCAGCAAACATATTTGTAAGTTCAATGGAAGCACCTGTTTCTGGTATAGCCTGTGTTCTTAAAGCATTACCTGTATCTAATGATAATAAAGTTTCTATTTCAGACTTTCTTTCCTCTAATCTTTTTGCTCCAGCAGCAACCATTTTTCCTCTTTCCCTTGCTGGTATTTTTTTCCATTTTTGAAAAGCTTTGTGCGCTGACTCAACTGCAATATTAACATCATTTTTATCACATTGAGGAGCAGAACCAATATTTTCACCTGTGCTTGGATTTAATACTGGTATTTTATTTTTTGATTGAGCAGATACTAATTTGCCATCAATTAAAATTTTATCCGTTAATCGTTTTGCATTAATAAGTGCTTGTTCAAGATTTTTTTCAAAGTTACTCATTATCTAATTCACCTCTTCTAACTTTTGAAGAGAGCCATCCACCATCTATTTTTATTTCAGAGCCATTTATGAAATCAGAATCATCGCTTGATAAAAATACTGCTGCTCCAACTATATCTTTTGGTTCTCCCCATCTACCTACTACAGTTTCTTTTCCCCAGGCTTCGCCATGTGTTGGATCTTCAGCATATTTTTGATTAAATGAGGTAGATATTAAACCTGGACAAATAGTATTTACATTAATATTTTTTCCAGTCAGATCGACAGATAACGCTCTTGTTAAGCCTAAGACACCGCTCTTAGCAGCTACATATCCTACCCTATCTGGCCTTCCCATAAAACTTGCTATAGACCCAAAGTTAATAATTTTACCTTTTCCATTTTTAATCATATGAGGAATTACAGCCTGACTAGCAAGGAAAGGTGCTGTAAGATTTACAGAAATCATATCATCCCAATCTTGTTTAGTATGATCTAAAAGTTTCTTAACATGTCTAATTCCTGCATTATTTATTAGAATATCAATTTTACCGTAGTGTTTGATAGTTTGATCTACCATCTCGTCGATGCTCTTTTGATTTGAAACGTCAGTTTTTATAATTATTGCTTCACTGCCTGCCTCTATAATTTTTTTTTTAGCTTTTTCTGAATTTTCAATATCTATTTCTGCGATAACAATCTTTGCACCTTCTTTTACAAGACCAAGACAAATTTCTTGTCCTATTCCTTTTCCTCCGCCTGTAACTATTGCTACCCTATCTTTAAGTTTCATTTATTAAATGATTTGACGTTATTTTAAGAAGGAAACTAATGCTTTTTTCTCACTAATCCAAGCTTTAATTCCTCCATCTAGAACGTAAACATTTTTAAAACCAAGATCTTCTGCAAAAGCATTGCCTAAAATTGATGCTGTTTCACCATCATGACTTACAAAAATAATTTCAATATTTTGAGACTCTGCTCCAGCTAAAGCTCTTACTCTATCCATTAAATAAACATTAAATTTTCCATTTTTATCGAAAGCTGTTTCTTGAAACGACTCTTTAATTACACCGGTTTTAATCCATTGATCTTCTGTTCTGATATCTAAAACAACTGCATTTTTTTCCAATAATTTTTTTAATTCATCAGATGTGATTAAATTATAATTTGGATCTAGAACATCAATAATCTTGAACTCAAAAATAAGATCAGAATTTGGTGGTATTATATTTCCAGCGCCTGTTGCTCCATATGCTAGTTCAGCAGGTATTTTAATTTTTCTAACAGTTCCTTTATTGGTTCCAACTATACCCATTTCAAAACCAGGTATAACTTCTTTCATACCTATTTGAACAACTAAAGGTCTGTCTTTTCCAACATTGGTATCGAAAACTTTTCCATCAACAAAAGAACCAGTGTATTCAATTTGAACCCATGAATGATTAATAATTTTTTTTCCTTCGCCAGGCTTATCAACAATAATTTCTATCTCTGCTGCTAAAGCATTACAAATTAAAAAAAAATATATTATTAGGAACTTAATTTTATTCATTTAGATTATTTTCAATTCTTTATAATTATTCTTCTCAACATTTAAACACACTTTTCTATATTTTGGCATCCCACCAGGATAGGGTAAAAAAGAGTTTGACTTACCAGGTATATTGTCGCCTTTATACCATGAGCTTTTAGCTTTCATAAATAATGTTTTTTTAACTGAGTTCATAATTTCTTTTTGCCATCTATTTGCTGCTACATTTGTACTTTCTATACTTTGTCTTTTATTGTTTTCTAAAAACTTAATACATTTGGTAATCCATTCAACATGGTGCTCAATTTGCACAGGTACATTTGTTAATACTGAGGGACTTCCTGGGCCACTAACAATAAATAAATTAGGAAATTTAGGAACAAGAAGTCCTAAAAAACTTTTAGGTCCACTTTTCCAATATTTAGACAATTTAATTCCTTTTTTTCCAGTTATATTTAATTTTTCGATTGAACCTGTCAAAGCATCAAAGCCTGTTGCAAATATAATGTTATCCAGATTGAATTCATTTTTTTTTGTCTTAATCCCTTTTTTTGTAATTTTTATTATTGGGTTTTCTTTTAAATCAACCAATTCCACATTTTTTTTATTAAACATTTCATAATAGTTTGTATTTAAGGTTGGTCTTTTAGCGGTAAATGGGTGGTCAAAATTAGTTAGTATCTGTGCATATTCTTTATTTTTGACAGTTGAGTATATTTTATTTTTTATAAACTTAACTGCTGTTTTATTTGCTTTGATAGTTTTTACTATATCATTAAAAGTTGCTCTAAAGGATAAAGTTCCATACTGCCAAGATTTTTCGTACATCAAATTTCTCTTAGCTTCGTCAAAATCGAATGCCGATTTTTTTGGAAATTCAAAAGGATGACCACCTGGTGTTCTTTTTAAATAGCTTCTTAATTTATCGAATTCTTTTTTATAGTTCTTAATGTTTGCAGTGGATAATTTTCTATTTCTCGCTGGAATACTAAAATTTGGAGATCTTTGGAATAAGATTAATTTTTTTGCTTTTTTGGCAATTTCAGGTGCAATTTGTATCCCTGTTGAACCTGTTCCTACCTGTCCAACAATTTTATTTTTAAAATTAATTTTTTTTTTGGGCCATCTTGCACTATGGTATAATTGACCTTTAAATTGATTTATTCCTTTTATCGCAGGTAAATTAATTGAGGAAAGGGATCCAACTGCACAAATTAAATATTTTGCAAAATAAATTTTCTTATTATTAGTTTTTATTTTCCATAAGTTTTTTTTTTCAAAATATTTTAAGGATATTACTTTTTCTTTAAAAACTATGTTTTTTTTTAGATTAAATTCTTTTGAAAAATATTTGAGATATTTTAAAATTACGTTTTGTTTTGGATATCTTTCTTTCCAAGTCCAGTTTTTAAAAATTTTTTTTGAAAAAGTAAAACCATAAGTAAAACTTTCTGAGTCACATCTTGCGCCTGGGTATCTATTCCAATACCATGTGCCTCCTAGATCATCTCCTTCTTCTAAGACCAAAGTTTTTAATTTTAATTTATCTCTCAAACAATGAAGTTGATATAATCCTGAAAATCCAGCACCTATAATTAATGCGTCTAAATATTTCATATAAAACTACCCAATCTTATTATTTAATTTATAAAGTATATGTTAAAAGATTTTTAAAAAAATTTAATTATAAAAATATTATGGAAAACTTTGATTATGTTATTTTAGGTGCTGGATCTGCTGGATGTGTACTAGCAAATAGATTAAGCGCTAATCCAAATCATAAAGTTTTATTGATCGAGGCTGGAAGTAGAGACACAAACCCTTGGATCCATATTCCAGGTGGATATTTTAAAACAATGTTGAACCCAAAAACGGATTGGTGTTTTCAGACGGAAAAAGAAGAGTTTTGTGATAATAGAGAAATGGTTTACCCAAGAGGTAAAACTTTAGGTGGAAGTTCCTCAATAAATGGAATGCTTTATATAAGAGGTCAATCGAACGATTTTGATTATTGGAGACAGCTTGGTAACGTTGGTTGGTCATGGGAAGATGTGCTTCCCTATTTTAAAAAATCTGAAGATTTTCAATTTGGTGAAAATGAATTTCATGGATCTGGTGGTCCTTTGGCAGTTCAGCAAATAAGAGGAACTTTTAAAGTGTGCGATCTATTTATGGATGCAGCAGAAGAATTTGGTCACAAAAGAACCGATGATTTTAATAATGGTGACAATGAAGGAATGGGTTATTTTCCTTTTACCGTAAGAAATGGTCTAAGATGTAGTACTGCCGTAGGCTATCTCAATCCAGTTAAAAAAAGAAAAAATTTAAAAGTTGTTACTAATGCTCATGTTAAGAACATTGAGTTTGATAATAAAAAAGCAGACAAAGTGAATTATTGGATTGGTGAGAATGTAATTACTGTTAAAGCAAATAAAGAGGTAATTTTAAGTTCTGGGACTATAGGTTCACCTCATATTCTTCAAGCTTCAGGTATTGGTCCAGGCGAACTTTTAAAAAAAAATAATGTCAATGTAGTTAAAGACCATCCTGGAGTAGGTATCAATTTAACAGATCATTTAATGTTAAGACCAGTTTATAAAGTTAAAAATTTAGAAAGTTTAAATGATATTTATTATAGTATGACTAAAAAGCTTATGACTGGACTAAAATATTTCTTATTTAGAAAAGGACCACTAACAGTTGGGGCTAGTTATTTATGTGGGTTTGTAAAAAGTGATGATCATTTAGCAACTCCTAATTTACAATTCCATGTATCTCCAGCTAGCACAGACGTCTTAGGCAAAGGCTCCCTTCATAAATTTACAGCATTTACCCCTAGCATCACAAATGTAAGACCAACTAGTAGAGGTTCAATTAAATTAAAATCATCCGATACAAGAGTATCTCCAGAAATTAAGATGAATTACTTATCTACAGATGAAGACAGAGAAATTGCAGGTAAAGCATTAAAAATCACAAGAAATATTGTTATGAATTCAAAAGCTTATAAAGAGTATGAGCCTGAAGAATATAGACCTGGGATTCATATTACGGATAACGAGGAATTAGCTAAAGAAGCTGGAAAATTTTGTAGTACTATTTTTCATCCCGTGAGCACATGTAGAATGGGAACTGACGAAAATGCAGTTGTATCTGATCGATTAGTCGCTCATGGCTTAGAAAATTTAAGAATTGTTGATGCATCTGTCATGCCATCAATAACCTCAGGAAATACTAATGCACCTACTATTATGATTGCTGAAAAAGCAGCAGATATGATAATAGAAGATGCTAGATGACCGAAGAAATAACAATTTTTTTTCAAATAATATTTATAGATTTAATTTTAGCTGGAGATAATGCCATTATTATAGGAATGGTTGCTTCTAAGTTTCCTCCTGAACAAAGAAAAAAAATTATTTTTTGGGGAATTGGTGGAGCAGTAATACTAAGAATTTTATTAACACTTTTAACCGCTTATCTTTTACAAATCACAGGTTTAAGACTTATAGGTGGTCTGTTGCTTCTTTACATAGTTTATAAACTTTATGTAGATGTAATTAAGAATTCAGGTGGTGGTGAGGAAAATATTAAAGTTGATAACTCATCAATGTTGAAAGCAATTTGGACTGTTTTGCTAGCCGATTTTACGATGAGTTTAGACAATGTGCTCGGTGTTGCTGGTGCTGCTAAAGATCATTATTATCTATTAATATTTGGTCTTGTTTTATCTATTATTTTGATGGCTACAGCTGCAACATTAATTTCCAAATGGATAAAAGATTATAAATGGATAGCATGGGTTGGTTTATTTGCTATATTGTTTGTGGCAGTTGAATTAATTTACACAGATTTAAAACTTTTTATTTAAATGTATTTAAAAAAAATTAATCTTAAAAATAAGTATGCTCTTGTAACGGGGGCTGGTAAAGGCTTAGGACGTGCTTGTTCAATTGCATTAGCTGAAGCAGGTGCAACAATTATTGGTTTGAGCAGAACATCATCTGATCTTGATAAATTAGAAAAAGACATAAAAAAAGTAAAAAGCAAATTAATCAAAATTAATTGTGATGTAATGAACTATAGCGAATTACAGGAAAAATTAAAAAAGATAAAAATTATTGATATTCTTGTAAATAATGCAGGTACAAATATCCCAGAACCATTTGAGAAGATAAAACAACAAAGTATGAATTATTTGGTAGATCTTAATTTAAAAGCTGCCTTTAATGTTGCACAGTTAGTGGTAAAAAAAATGATTAAAAACAAAAAAAGAGGTGGATCAATTATAAATATGTCATCTCAGCTTGGCCATGTAGGCATGTCTGGTAGAAATATTTACAATATGACTAAATTTGGAATTGAAGGTTTAACAAAGGGCATGGGTGTTGAGTTAGCAACAAAAAATATCAGAGTAAATACAGTTGCTCCAACATTTGTTGAAACACCTATGGTAAAAAAATTTTTTAAAAATAAAAAGTTCAAAAATTTAGCTTTAGGTAATATTCCTATGGGCAAAGCAGCTAAAGAGAGTGATGTAGCTACAGCTGTATGTTTCTTAGCATCAGATGCTGCTGCAATGATAACTGGATCATCTATTCTGATAGATGGAGGTTGGACAGCAAAATAATGAAAAAACTGTTGCTAATACTAGCAATTTTTTTTCCAACAAATATTTTAGCAATAGAATTTGATGGTAAATTTATTCAAGGTCATTTTATTTTAGGAAAAACAGATCCAAACTCGAAAATAATTATTGATAAAAAAAATGTCAAAGTATCAGATGATGGTTATTTTGTTTTTGGAATTGATCGAGATAGAAAATTTGATGTTCTGATAACCAAAATAACTAACGGTAAATCAGAAAAAATAATAAAAAAAGTTTTTAAACGTAAGTACAACATTCAAAGAATTGATGGTTTACCTGAAAATAAAGTAACACCACCTGAATCTTTTTACAAAAGAATTAAAAAAGAAAATGGAAGAATAGGAGAAGCTAGAGCAATCAACTCTAATTTAACTTTTTTTTCTGAAAAATTTATTATGCCAGTCGAAGGTATAATTAGTGGAGTTTATGGCAGCCAAAGAATTCTCAATGGAAAACCAAGATGGCCTCATTACGGCATAGATATTGCAGCAAAAAAAGGAACAGAAATTAAATCTTCTGGTACAGGAGTGGTTACAATGGCTGAAAATGATCTTTATTATACTGGAGGCACAATTATTATGGATCATGGTCATGGTATATCAACGATTTATTCTCATCTTGAAAATGTGATGGTTGATGTAGGAGATTTGATTAAAAAAGGAGATATAATAGGAACCGTTGGTTCAACAGGTAGATCAACTGGTCCTCACTTAGATTTTAGAATAAATTGGTTTCAAACAAGGCTTGATCCGATGACAGTTCTTCAATAGGCTATAGATATGAAAAATGATATTCAATCAGTGTCAAAAAAATTAGTTAAGGCTTATAATAGTAATAAACTTATAAATCCAATACCTGAAAAATTTTGTAAGAATATAAAATTAGCACATAAACTAAGACTATTATGTGAAAGCAAAATAAATGATACAAAAGTTGGTTTTAAAGCTGGAGGCACAATAATCCCTCTTCTAAAAAAATTAAAAGAAAAAGAACCATTTCATTCAACTGTATTTGGAAAAAATTTGATTAAATCTGGAGGGAGAGTAAAAATTAATAAATATGCATTAGGCACCGAAGTAGAGGTTTACTACATTATTAAAAAAAAATTTTTTGATTTTAAAAGCAAATTAAATTCAAAAAATATAATAAAATTTATTACTCACATGGGTCCTTGTATTGAGGTTGTTGGATTTAGACAGAAAAAAAAAGGTATTAAATATCTAGGTGATTTATGTAGTGATTTTGGTGTGAATATTAAATTTATTGTTGGGTCTAAGAAAAAATTTAAAAGAATAAATTTTGGTAATTTAAAAACAAATTTAAAAAATAAAAAGGGGTTAAACGTAAATGGCAATACAAATAATGTTTATGTAAACCCACTTAATTCTTTGAGATTTGTTCTTAACAAAATAAGAAAAGAGAAAGTTTCTTTAGATAAAGATTTTTATGTATTTACTGGCTCAACTGTTGGTGTTGTACCAATTAAAAGTAAAGGCGAATACATAGGCAAAGTAGACAAACTTGGGACTGTTAGAACAACTATCAATTAATGGGTCTTCATTTTTCTGTAGAAGAATTCAAAAATAGAAAAGATAGGGTAATTAAACTTTTAAAAGAGGAAAAATTAGATGCTCTCCTTATGTTTAGACAAGAGTCAATGTATTGGCTCACTGGATATGACACATTTGGATATGTTTTTTTTCAAACATTAGTTTTGGATAAAAGAGGTAATATAATTTTATTAACAAGAGCTCCGGATTTAAGACAGGCACAAAATACCTCTAATATTAATGATATTAGAATATGGGTTGATAAAAATGGATCAGATCCTACTGAAGATCTTAAAATTATTTTAGATGAATTAAATTTAAAGGGTAAAAATATTGGAGTTGAATACGAAGCATACGGATTAACTGGTCGTAATGCTTTAAGACTGAATAAATCCTTAGAAAATTACTGTTCAATAGAAGATACTTCTGAATTAGTTACTAAATTAAGGGTTATAAAATCAAATGAAGAAATTAATTATGTAAAAAAAGCAGCAAATTTAGCTGACAAAGCTTTAAGTGAGGTTTGGAAACATGCAAAAGCAGGTGTAAGTGAGTCTAAGATTTTAGCTGAAATGAATAAAGTTATATTTGAGGGAGGTGGTGATTATCCTGCAAATGAGTTTATAATTGGATCTGGTAAAAATGCACTTCTGTGTCGATACCAAGCTGAAAAACAAATTTTAAGTTCAAAAGATCAACTCACTATAGAATGGGCTGGAACATACAGACATTATCACTCTGCAATGTTTCGGACTATGCTAATTGGAAAAGCTGATCCAAAACATTATAAAATGCATGAAGCTTGTATTGAGGCTTTAAGTAAGTGTGAAAATAAATTGAAACCAGGAAATAAAATCGGTGAAGTATTTGATATTCATGCAAAAACTTTTGATGATTTAGGGTTCAAAAATTCTAGAATGAATGCTTGTGGTTATTCTTTAGGAGCAACTTTTTCACCTAATTGGATGGACTGGCCAATGTTATACACTGGAAATTCATATGTAATTAAGCCAGGAAATATATTTTTTATGCATATGATATTAATGGATTCTGAAAATAATTTAGCAATGAACTTAGGTGAAACTTATCTAGTTACAGAAACTGGGAATGAAAGACTTGGAAATAAAAAACTAGATCTAATGATTCTTTAAATCATTTAAAAACTGAAAGATTAATCAGGTCGATCTGCTTGATCGGGTTTTGTTACGTTATCGTCTTGATTAAATAAATTTTGACAAGAATAACCAAGTCTTTCGAGATCTAAATCTTCACAACTTTTTTTTACCCATATTTCATCATAAAAAGCAATTCTTGGGACATTTATAACATCTTCCTCATTCGGTAAAAGACCCATATAACGTCTAACATCTTTGCTCCCATAAATGCCAAACTCTAAAAGGCTTCCACCTTTTCTCCACATGTTTTGGCCCTCATAATGAAGTTTTTTTTCACCATTGATAAATAACTCATGAAGACCATTGTTATTTTTATCATCCGAAGATCTCTTATCCCAGACTGAGTGAATTACAAAATCTATCCATGTTCCTGTTAATGCGTTAAGTTCACTTGAAGGTATCACAATATATTCTAGTAAAATATTTTCACAATAATTTACCTTTTCTTTTATCGAGCCTCCACAATCACCTTCTGTTTCTGGATAAACATCTTGTGATGGTGAAATTTTAGCCGTCAAACCCCATTTAGGCATAACTTCTAATTGAAATGGTGGGCTATACGGACCCTCTGTTGAATGAAACTGAAAGACAGACTGCTTTCTGTAAAATTTAAAATTTTTTGGGACATAATATGAAAATGTATACCAAAATTCTTGTTTGTGTTTGAAAGCAGACTGTTCATCTATACTTACCTCAACTCTATGATGTGGTGTACTTCTTTCACAATCTCTCTCTTTCCTATTTTTATATAAAAAACCACAATCTTCATGTCTTAGTTCAAACCTAATTGCAGTATCACCATATCTAATAGGGTTATTGTCAGACTTTTTGACTACTTTAATCCCATAATTTGTCCAACCATAACCTTTTTTCTTTGAATATTTGAACGCTCTTATTTTTGTATGAGGTTTTAATTTTAATCCTTGGATTGTTGTATCAGTTTGATTTATACCTAAATTATACTTAGCTCCCTTTTTAAACATTTTTTCAATTTCTTTTACATTGCTTAGTGCAAAATTGGATGAAATTAAAAAAATAGCTGTAATTATAAATATTTTCTTCATTTATTATTAGTATTTAAAAAATATAATTATTACATCCCCCATCTCATTGCTGCTGTATGAACTGGAGCATCCCAATGCTTTAATATTTCATCATCACATTTAAGAAGAGTAATTGAAGCTCCTTGCATCTCAAGTGAAGTACAATAATTTCCAACTAAACTTTTTGTTACTTCAACACCTTTAGATTGCAAAATTTGACATGCATCCTCATAAACTAAATATAATTCTGTCAAAGGAGTGCCACCCATTCCATTTACGAAAAGTAAATTCTTTTCATTTTTTTCTGGTTTTAAATTGTCTAAAATAGCTTCTAAAATGTTACCAACTATGGTTTTTGATGGTTGAATTTTCTCTCTTTTTCTACCGGGCTCACCGTGAATACCTACGCCAAATTCCATTTCATCATCGCCTATATCAAAGGTAGGTTTTCCCGCAGCAGGAACGGTGCAACTAGTAAATGCTACTCCCATCGTACCAGCATTTTTGTTAACTTTTTCACCAAGTTTTTTACATTCATCAAGGGATCCACTATTTTCAGCTAAGGATCCAACTATTTTTTCAACCAATACAGTTGCTGCAACACCTCTTCTTCCGGTAGTAAATGTAGAATCTTCAACTGCAACATCATCGTTGGTAATAATACTATCATTTTTACCAGAATACATTTCAGCACCCATTTCAAAGTTCATGATGTCCCCGGAATAATTTTTAACTATAAATAGAACTCCTGCACCACTATCTACATGTTCTGCTGCTGCTTGCATCTGATCTGGTGTTGGTGCTGAAAATACAAAACCTGGACACGCTGCATCTAACATTCCATGACCAACAAAACCCCCGTGCATTGGCTCATGACCACTTCCACCACCTGAAATTAAAGAAACTTTTCCATCTTTAGTTTTATTTTTTCTAGATACAAAACTAGGGTCTAAATTGACATTTATAATATCACTATGTGCCTTGCCGAAGCCTGTAAGGCTCTCTTTTAGAAAATCATCGTTATTATTTATAAATTTTTTCATTTTCCCTCCTAATTATTTATTACTGATTTACAAATTGTATCGATTATAAGCTGAGAAGAACGAGCTCCAGGATCTATATGTCCTTTTGCACGTTCACCTAAAAAAGAAGCTCTACCTTTTGTGGCCAACATATCTTTTGTAGATAACATTCTTTCTTCTGCAATTTTTATCACTTCATTTAAACCTGGTTTAAATTCACTTTCATTTTTTAATTCGTTTAGTTTGTCTGAAACTGGTAATAAAACATCCATCATAGTTTTTTCTCCAACATCAGCTTTTCCTCTTTCTTTCATGGCTTTAATTCCACTAATAATCATTTCACATGCTTTATTAAAATCAACATCTTTATCTAAATCAGAAGATTTAGCCATAGTCATAAAAAAAGTTCCAAATAATGCGCCTGATGATCCGCCAATACCTGACAGAACTTTCATTGCTATCATATTTAAAGCTTTGGATAATGGTAGATCTTTAATAGCGTCTTCAAGTTCAACTACTAACTTCAAACCTCTTTGAATGTTAAAAATATGGTCTCCATCTCCAATTTTCTGATCAAGAACCTCAATTTCTGCAGAATTTTCATCTATAACCTTTTGGACACCTTTTGCTTGAGAAATTAAAAAACTAACGCTCATAAATTCTATTTCCTTCTTGATCAAATCTTAAAACTTTTTCATTATTCATGTCAAAATTAATTGTATCATTTGTTGATGATTTATAGTTACCTTGAATTGACACTAGTATTTCTTGGTCTTTAAAATTTAAAGCAACTACAGTTTCTGAACCTAGATTTTCAATAGAAGTAATTTTAGCTGAATAATTTCCGGTTCCTATTGTAATATTTTCAGGTCTTATTCCAAATGTGGGTACATCATTCATTCCAAATAATGTTCCAGGAAGAATATTAATTTTCGGTGATCCCAATCTTTGCGAAACATATATAGAATTAGGATTTTCATATATTTCTTCAGGAGTTCCTATTTGCACTAAATGACCCTCTTTTAAAACTCCAATTTTATCTGCTAAAGTGGTTGCTTCTGCTTGGTCATGTGTAACATAAAGTATTGTTGAATTTAGATTAGTTTGAATATTTTTTAACTCAACCCTAAGACTCTCTCTTAATTTAGCATCTAAAGATGACAGAGGTTCATCCATCAAGTATAAATTTGGCTCACGAACTAGTGCTCGTCCTATTGCAACTCTTTGCATCTCACCACCAGATAATTGTGTAGCTTTATTATTTAGTTTATTTGAAATCTTTAACATACTCGCGATACTCTCAACCTTAGTTTTTATTTCTTCTTCAGGTAATTTTCTCATTGGAGATCTTAAAGGGAATGCTAAATTTTCATAGACACTATAGTGAGGGTATAAAGAGTATTGTTGAAACACAAAACAAACATCTCTTGAAGCTGGCTGATCTTCAGTTACAGACTCATCATTAAATAAAATACTGCCATTATCTATTTTCTCTAATCCAGCAATACATCTTAATGTAGTAGTTTTTCCAGCACCAGATGGACCTAATAAAACAAAAAACTGTCCATCCTCTATGGTAAAATTTATATCGTGCAAAGCCTCAATTTTTTTATTATAGGTTTTAGATAAATTTTTTAATTCTATTTTTGCCATTAATTCATAAACTCACTTTTAAGAGATCTGTCAGTCTCACCATCAAAAATAATTATGTTATTATTGGAGGGTTTTACTTGAACATTTTCATTGATCTTAACACTTGTTGAAATATTGGTTTTTACTTTGATTTCTCCAAAATTAGTTTTAACCGTTACAATTTTTCTTGAACCTAAATATTCAACTCCAAATACCGAACCTTTAAGACCACCCTCATTAGTAAGAGATAAATTTTCAGGACGAATTCCAAATGAGTTTTTTTTACTTTTTGATATTTCATACTGTTTAGGTATATTAAAATCTGTACCCTCTATATTTAAAGTAGATTGTTCATTAGAAATACCTTGATCAATATTTATAAAATTCATTCCAGGGGAGCCAATAAATGATGCTACAAATTTAGTTGCTGGTTTATTGTAGATTACTGCAGGTTCATCAGCTTGTAAGATTTCACCACCATCCATTACTGCAATACGATCAGCTAAAGACATTGCCTCTAATTGATCATGTGTTACGTAAACAGTGGTAGCGCCAATATCGATATGCAATTTCTTGAGTTCTAAACACATTAATTCTCTAAATTCAGCATCCAAAGTACCTAAAGGCTCATCCATTAAAAATGCTTTTGGCCTTCTTACTAAGGCTCTACCAAGGGCTACACGTTGTCTATCTCCACCAGATAAAGATGAAATACTAGAGTTTAAAATATGATCAATTCTTAAAAGTTTTGCTGCCTCCTCAACTCTAGTTTTAATTTCACTTCTGCTATAACCTTGCATCTTTAGGGGAAAAGATAAGTTATTTTTTACGTTCATATGTGGATAAAGTGCGAACAATTGAAAAACGAATGCAATATCTCTCTCAGATGCTCTTAACATTCCAACTTCTTCTTCGCCTAAGTAAATTTCTCCTGATGTTGGTAACTCTAATCCAGCAATCATTCTAAGAGTTGTTGTTTTTCCACAACCAGATGGGCCTAGCAAAACAAAGAACTCTTTATCATTAATTGTTAAATTTGAATTTTTAACTGCAGAAAAATCTCCAAATGATTTTTGTAAATTTGCTATTTTAATTTGAGACATATTAATCCGGAAAGTGACTTGTGATTACGAAACCTATAGTTCCAACTAAAATTACAATAAATGAGTACGTATACATCCACATTGCGAATGGCTGTAACAGCATGAAAACTCCAAGTAAAATTAATACTGTAGACAAATTCTCCCAGTAAACTCTTCTAAATATTTTTCTCATTAATGACCTCTCTTCTTGCATTATTTCCTCACTGCTCCAAAAGTAATCCCTCTTAAAAGATGTTTTCTTAAAATAATTGTAAAAATCATTACTGGTAATAAAAATAAAGTTGTACCAGCACCAATTGCTGGCCAATCCAAACCACCTTCTCCTATAATTGTAGGTATAAATGGTGGTGCTGTTTGTGCATTAAATTGGGTAAGTAAAACTGCAAATGCATATTCATTCCATGAAAAAATCATACAAAAGATTGCTGTTGCAGCTATACCAGTCATCGCTTGTGGAAGAACAACTTTAAAGAATGCTTGAAGTCTAGAATATCCATCAATCATAGCTGCTTCTTCATATTCTTTAGGAATTTCATCCATAAATCCTTTTAGCAGCCACACTGCTAAACTTAAATTTACTACTGTATATAATATGATCATTCCAAGGTGAGTATCCCCTAATCCTAATTTTCTATACATAATAAATATTGGAACAGCCACGGCAATTGGTGGAAACATCCTAGTAGAGAGAATAAAAAATAATAAATCATCTTTTAATGGAACCCTAAACCTTGAAAAGGCATACGCTGCTAATGCACCCAAAAATACAGATGCAAAAGTTGAACCAAATCCAATTATCATTGAATTTGAATATCTTCCTAAAAATTTTGATGGTCCTGTTATAACCATCTCTCTACTTCTAACTAGTTCTTCATACCAATTTTCTGGGGGTGGCAGTGAGTCAAGATATTCCTGAGATTGTCTTGATCTGTTAGTAAACAAATTAACATATCCTTCTAATGATGGTTCAAAAAATACTTCAGGTGGATAAGAAATTGCACTATTTACATTCTTGAAGCTGGTCATCACCATCCAAGAAATAGGAATTAACGTTATTACTGTATAAACAATAATAATTGTAGCAGCGAGTTTCTTTGAAAACGACGAAGGTTCTAAATATGATCTAGATGTATCCATCAGCGTTCCTTTATCTTATTCATTACTTTTACATAGACATTTCCAAAACCAAAAATAGTTACAAAAAGAATTACAGCAAAAGCTGAACTATAACCAGTTTTCCATTTTTCAAATGCTTCTCTTTTTAAATTGATTGAGGCGAGCTCTGTGGCTGAGCCGGGGCCACCGGAAGTAAGTTCCACGACCATATCAAACATTTTAAAATTCTCAATTCCCCTAAATAATAATGCTAACAATAAAAATGGTAGTACAGATGGTAGTGTGATATAAATAAATTGTTGCCATTTACTGGCTCTATCGACTTCTGCTGCTTCATATAAATAATTTGGAACAGATCTTAGACCAGCTAAACAAATTAACATTGTAAAAGGTGTCCACATCCAAGTATCAACAATAACTATTGACCATGGCGCTAATACACTTGATCCAATCATATCAAAACTTCCAAAATCGTGAAAAAAATTAATAACATAATTAAACAAACCTACTTGGGGATTATAAAGATAAGTCCAAAATACACCCACAACAGCTGGAGATAACATCATTGGCAATACTATTAAGGTTGTTAGTAGTTCATTACCTTTAAATTTCCTATTTAATAATAAAGCTAAACCTAGACCTATTACTGCCTGAAGTAACAAAGTCCAAAACATAAAGTTTGCAGTAACCTGCATTTTTTCCCATATTGCTTCTTTATTAAGAACTTTTATATAATTTTTTAAACCGACAAATTGTGGTTCTCTTCCAATTTTATTTGCGTAAAAATTTGTGAAAGACATTCTGATGGCATAAATTAAAGGGTAAATATTTATTGCTAATAAAAGAAATACTGACGGGCCAATAAAAAGCCAAGCTACAGCTTTATCAGATAGTCCTTTAAATTTTTTTTTAACGCTCATATGATTTTTTAACAAAAAAAGGGGAGATGATATCCCCCCTCTTTTTTTTATATCTTCAAATAGTATTGTTAAAGTTTTCCGTCTGCTTCGAATACTTCAACCCACTCTTCAATGATTTTATCTAAAGCACCTTTAGCAGTACCTTTTCCATTAACAACATAGTCATGAATAGCTTCCTGCATAGGTAACATTAACTCAACAAATGTTGGTTCTTGCCAGAAATCTTTGACAATCCCCATCGAGTCTAAGAAGCCTTGTGCATAAACTGTAGACGTTGGAAAAGATGGTGAATTTAGAACATCATTATGACATGAATATCCTCCCAAATCCCACCATTTTTGCTGTATATCTGGTCTTGCAAACCATTTAATATATTCTAATGCAAGATCTTGTTTATCTGAATATTTAACAACAGATATACCTTGACCACCTAATGTTGCAGCAGCTACATTTTGTTTTGGATTTGCAAAGAAGCCACTAACTCTTCCGTCGCTATCTTCTTTAGAAACACCTGGCCAAAAAGCATACCAGTTCATTTGGAATGCAACTTGTCCTGATTTGTATGCATCTAAGTTTGCTACCATATAAGCATCAGAGTGTCCTGGAGGTGCACAGTCTTCATATAATTTTCTGTAAAACTCTACAGCTTCTACTGCTTGAGGAGAATTGAAAAACCCTTCCATATCATATGGTTTATTTGGATTTTCATATTCCATACCCCATGCATACATTGCAGCTGTAACACCCATTGTAATACCTTCAGATCCACGCTCTGTATTAATGGCTGCACCATATCTTTTTTGACCATCAATTTCTCTTCCTTGGAAGAATGAACACATATCATGTAATTGATTCCAATTTGCAGGAACTCCTAGATCATAACCGTGTTTCTTTTTGAACTCAGAATTAAGTTCTGGTCTATCAAACCAGTCTTTTCTATAAGCCCAAGCTAATGCGTCTCCCATAGCTGGTAATGCATAATAGTTTTCACTTCCTTTAGGCCAAGTTGAATATGCATAAACTGTTGCAGGTGAGAAATCATTCATTGAAATACCTTCTTTATTAAAGAAGTCATTCAATTTTACGTAGTGTCCATAAACTGCACCAGCACCAATCCATTGTGAGTCACCGATTAACAAGTCAAAAGTTTTACCTTTGTTGTTAAGTTCGTTCAACATACGATCTGCAAAATTTGGCCATGGCACGAATTCGAAGTTGACATCTATTCCTGTCTCTGCTGTAAACTCTTTAGTAAGTTCTTGTAAAGCATTAGCAGGGTCCCAAGCGGCCCATCCTAATGTGATTGACTTAGCATTTGAATTTGCAGAAAAAGTAAATAGAGAAACAAACAATAAAATCATTATTTTTTCATTTTATCTCCTATTAGTTTAATTATTCTTAAGAATAGTCTATCCAAGAAGACTTGTGCCTGCTAGTATTTTTTTTGTAAAAAATAGTTTAAGTAAAAAATTTAAAGAGAAAGGGGAATTATGAACAAAATAAAAGGTCCTGCTATTTTCCTAGCACAATTTGTAGGCGAAGATGCACCATTTAATTCTTTAGATAATATTTGTAAGTGGGCATCTTCCATTGGTTACAAAGGTATACAAATTCCTAGTTGGGACGGTAGATTAATTGATTTAAAAAAAGCATCTGAAAGTAAAGATTATTGTGATGAGGTTAAAGGAATTGCTAAATCACACAATTTAGAAATTACAGAATTATCAACTCACCTTCAAGGTCAACTTGTTGCAGTGCATCCTGCTTATGATACTGCTTTTGATGGTTTTGCTGCACCTGAAGTTAGAGGAAATCCGAAAGCAAGACAAGAATGGGCTGTGAATCAATTAATGATGGCTGCAAAGGCATCAAACAGTCTAGGGATAGATAAACATGTAACTTTTTCAGGAGCACTTGCTTGGCCTTATGTTTATCCTTGGCCACAAAGACCTGAAGGGTTAATTGAAAATGCATTTGATGAATTATCAAAAAGATGGAAGCCTATTCTTGATCACTTTGATCATAATGGAGTAGATTTATGTTATGAAATACATCCAGGTGAAGATCTTCATGATGGTGTAACTTTTGAAATGTTCTTAGAAAGAGTTGGTAATCATGAAAGATGTAATATGCTTTTTGATCCAAGTCATTATGTTCTGCAACACCTGGATTATTTAGCTCATATTGATATTTATCATGAGAAGATAAAAATGTTTCACGTTAAAGATGCTGAGTTAAACCCATCTGGGAAACAAGGTGTCTATGGTGGGTTTCAGTCTTGGGTTAATAGAGCTGGTAGATTTAGATCACTTGGGGATGGGCAAGTTGATTTTAAATCTATATTTTCAAAACTAACTTCATATGATTACGATGGTTGGGCAGTTCTTGAATGGGAATGCTGTCTTAAACATCCAGAAGATGGAGCAAGAGAGGGAGCAGAATTCATAAAAAATCACATTATTAATACAACAGAAAAAGCTTTCGATGATTTTGCAGGCAGTGGAGCTGACCATGAAGCAAATAAAAAAATGCTTGGCATTAATTAATGAATAGAAAAATTCGCATCGGAATGGTTGGTGGTGGAAAAGATGCTTTTATTGGAAGTGTCCATAGAATAGCTTTAAGACTTGATGGGTATTATGAATTAGTTGCGGGATCATTTTCATCTGACTTTGATAATTCAAAAGAAACTGGAAAAAATCTTGGTCTTGAAAATGATAGGATCTATAAAACCTACCAAGAGATGGCAGAGAAAGAGTCATCTAGACCAGACGGTATTGATGTAGTTTCAATAGTAACACCAAATCATTTACATGTACCTATTGCAAAAATCTTTGCAGATAAAGAGATTCATATTATTTGCGATAAGCCAATTGGTATGTCTAGTGAGGAAGCAATAGATCTTAAAAAGATAATTGAAAGTAAAAAATTAATATTTGCTTTAACGCACAATTATACTGGTTATCCTATGGTTCGACATGCAAGATCTTTAGTTAAAAAAGGAGACTTAGGTTCTTTAAGAGTTATTCAAGCTGAATATCCACAAGATTGGTTAACTACAAAGGCAGAGGATAGTGGATTAAAGCAAGCGGAGTGGAGAACTGATCCTAATAGATCAGGCGCAGGTGGTTGTATAGGTGATATTGGAACTCATGCCTATAATTTGATTAGATTTATAACTGGATTAGAGGTAGATGAAATTTCGGCTGATATTCATACATTTATTGAAGGGAGAAAAGTAGATGATAATGCCCAAATAATGCTAAGATTTATAGGGGGTGCGAAAGGATCAATATGGTCAAGCCAGGTAGCAGTTGGAAACGAAAATAATCTCAAAATAAGAGTATATGGAGAAAATGCTGGTATAGAATGGAGACAAGAGGATCCTAATTATCTTAGTTATACAAAATTTGGAAACCCTACTCAAAATATTACGAGAGGCAGTAATGCTACAAGTGAAGAAGCTAAAAATGTAACAAGAATCCCCCAAGGTCATCCAGAAGGTTATTTAGAAGGTTTTGCTAATATTTATAGTGATGTTTACAAAGAGCTTTCAGCTAATATTAATAATCAAGAATACGATAAGTCAAATAATTGCTACCCTTCAATTGATGATGGAATTGATGGAATGAAGTTTATAGAAAACGTTATTAAGTCAAGTAAGAACAATAGTAAATGGATCCAATTTAATTCTAATTAAATTTTGTTGATAAATATAATTAATAAAACCTATTTTGATCTTTTATTTTTTTTAATAATTTGAAATCAATTTTCTAGAATGGTAAATTACTTTTACCATATCTCATGGTGAAAAAGAGATCGATATCGCATCGGTTAAAAGCGAGTTTTGGAAAAACAAACAAGGAGAGTGTATGAAGAGAATGCACAGAGTGTTAAGTTCGTTTAGCCGAGGCTCAAAGAACGCTAAGCTAAATCAACTTATGTTTAGAAATTTGAAAACTGTAGAAACTAATGCAAATGGCACAAGTGGATATGTTATCAAATCAGGAAAAAACTCTGGAGAAACATTAGCACATATAAAGAAAGAGACTAAAAAAATATAGCTTAAAGAATGAGATATGGGGCATGTAAAAATAACTGCCCCATATTTTTTCTTTCTATTTTACTGGGGTCATAATTTTTTGGCCTTCAACACCCATAGCAACAACAATTGCTTTAACAGGAACATCTCCAATATTTTTTGACTCATGAGCTACACCTACATCTTCAATAAATGCATCTCCAGCTTTGTAAACATAGCTTTTGCCACCTTGAGTAAGTTCAATTTCTCCTTGTTGTATCATTATTAAAACAGGGAACGAGTGAGTATGCGGAACTACAGGACCTCCTACGGGCACAGTAAATTCAAAAGCCGTAATCTTTGCTTTTCCTGATGGATAAACAATATCGTTACCCATACCAGTCTGACTAGTTGATAAAATTCTTTTTACATGACCATCAGCAAAAACAGAGCTGTTTAAACCAAATAATACAAATAAAATTAAAAATAATTTTTTCATAAAATACCTTTCTGATTAATGAAGTTAGACTATCAGGCGATAGAAATTAATATATATGGCAAAATGTAATCTATTTACTCCACTCAACTTTAAACATAGCTTCGTTACGTCTCATCATAGGAAGCGTAAAAGGCCCATTATAGGTTGCTCTTATTGGGGGTCCTTTAATGATTACTTTATCCTCTGAGAGTTTTTTATTAAGAATTTCTTTATGTTTGAAGAAATTATTATTTGAGGCTCTTCCAGAATATTCTATTACAGCAAAAAAACCTTCTTCTATTGTTGAGATTTTAATATCTAAATTTGTAGGTATAGGTGCATTCTCTTTTGTAAAATTTGATGGAAGGTAAAATTGCATATAGTATCCATTATCCTTCTCACCCTGTGTTACTGGGACAGTCATTTTAATTTCTTGGGATTTATTATTCTGACCCGAGATATATTTAAAAAGTTTTCTAAAACTACTGTCATCATTTCTACTTAAAACTTCGACAACTAGACGGTCTTTATAATGTCTCACTTCGTATATTTCAGATTTATATACTACATCATATTGAGATTCCTCATAAGCCATTGAAGTAGAGTAAGGTAAAATACAGAATATATAAATCAAAAAAGATATTGATATTATTGGTTTTCTCATCTAGTTAGATCCTAACTCTTGCAACCTATCAGACAAATAAGTTTGCTCACTATTATTTCCTGAGGCAAGTTTGATCATTGCATTCACAACTATCTCAACTTTTATTGGAGTGTATTTTTTAAATCCACCAAAAAAGAATAAGGATAGAAATTTCATCACTGGAATTCCTAAAACTTCAACAATTCTAAGGTCTTTTCTATTTCCAACTAAAAATGAAGGTTGAATAATGCTTAGGTTGGGAAACCCAATCTTTTTTAGCTCCTCCTCTACTTGACCTTTATTTTTTAAATATGTACTTGAGGCTTTTGGGTTTGCTCCAATTGAGGAGACGTAAATAAAATTACTAATTGAATTAAATTTTGCAATTTTTGCCAATTGTACAGGCAAGTCATACTCTATTCTTCTGTATTCGTTTTTATCGGGTGTATCTTTGTGAGTTGTACCAATGCAAAAAAAACAATCTTCACCTGTTAATTTTTCTTTTAAAGTGTCTAAATCTAAAAAATCAGTTTTAATTACTTCAACTTTTACATTATCAATAGAAGGTAATTCTCTAACAAATATTTTTATTTTGTTGTAATCATTATTCTTGATTAAATTATCTAGTAAATTAGATCCAATTAACCCAGATGAACCAAATAAAACAGCGGTTTTCATTATTATTTTAAATACTCTTCTTTCATAAATTTTTTTATTCTATTTGCTCCTTCAATTATATCCTCAGTGCTTCTAGCGTATGAAAACCTTATTGTAGAATTTCCTCTTTTTTGATCGAAATCTAGACCAGGAGTTATTGCTACTCCTGCTTTATCAAGCACTTCTTTACAAAAGTTAAGGCTATCTTTCGAGTACTCTGAAATATCAATGTAGATATAAAATGCACCATCTGGGGGAGAAAATTTATTTAAACCAGCCTTAGGTAGCTCTTCTAACAAAATTGATCTATTTTTTTTGTAAACATCTACGTTTTGGTTTAATTCATCTTTTGCATCCATTGCTGATAGAGCAGTTAATTGACTGACATGTGGAGGGCAAATAAAAAGATTTTGAGATAATCTTTCTACTTGTCTCACATGATCTTCAGGAACAATCATCCAGCCGACTCTCCAACCAGTCATAGAAAAATATTTAGAAAATGAGTTTATAACATAACATTCATTTGAAATTTCTAGTGCAGATGTAGGATTATTTTCATATTGAATTCCGTGATAAATCTCATCACTAATAAAACTCACTTTATTCTCATGGGCTGTATTAATAAGTTCTTCTAGTTTTTTTTTATCAAGCATTGAGCCAGTGGGATTTGCAGGAGAAGCAACTAATAAACCATTTAAATTATTTTCTTTTATATCTTTCGGTATGGGCTGAAATTTATTTTGTAATTCTGTAAAAATATCAACTGGAATTAAATCTTGTGACTTTAAAATTTGTCTATAACTAGGATAGCCTGGAGCGGCAATGCCTACTCTATCTCTAACATCAAACAATGCTGCAAAAGAAAGTATAAATGCCCCTGAAGATCCAGTTGTTATAATTATTCTATCTGGGTTTAGATCAATATTGTACCAATCTCCATACAATTTAGAAATTCTATTTCTTAATTCTGGTAAACCTAAAGTAACAGTATAGCCAAGATCATTATTAGAAATTTCATCTGAAATAAATTGTTTGGCAAGTTTTGGTGCTGGTGTTCCTGGTTGACCTACTTCCATATGAATTACATGCTTGCCATTAGCTTCTGCTTTTCTAGCAGACTCCATTACATCCATTACTATAAATGGATCAACATTACTTCTTTTAGATTTCTTCATTTAGTCTCTATTTTCGGATTAAATATTATAAACTGATCTTAAATACTCTTGCTGTTTTTTCGTCTGAAATGTTTAGAATTTTAAACTTAGATGTTTTTTCTAACTTTTGACCTTTATTAGTTACAAAAGATTTCATTTTTTTTACTTCACCCTCAGGCATTTTTCTAGTGTATTTTAAAGTATGTTTTTTTGATCCTATAATAAATATTGTTTTCATAAATGTTAAATTAATATATTACAAAGTATCAATTGATCCAATAATATTTAAATTCTTATCGGTTATTACTATTTCTCCTGAGGAAGTCCCTATATTTAACATTGAGGATATAACTACAAAATGGGTAACAAAAATTATATTTTCATCACCATTCCATTGATTAATAAACTCTTTTAGTTGATTTATTTGTTTTTCTTCATTTGCTTCAAATCTCATGTCATAAAAAGAATTTAAAGCACTAAATGTTTGATAATTTTTAAAAGCAAATTTAGCCGTGTCAATACATCTGCACCATTCACTCGAATAGACATTTTCAATCTTAATTTGATTTTTATAAAATATGTTTCCAATAAATTTTGACTGTTCAATTCCTCTTTGATTTAAATTTCTTTGTGTAGAACAATCATTTAAATCAAAATTCTCTGGATCTCCATTTCCTGGTGCAAGCGCGTGTCTAATAAAAATTATTTTTCCTCCTTCTTTTAAAGAAGGAAGAATTTCCTCTATAGAATAAGCAGAATTAACTACAAAAATTTGAATAAAAAATATTATTATTAGTTTTTTCATTTACACAGATTGATTTTTAATCAATTCTTTAATCTGTGGTATCATTATTTCAGGTGACCTCATGGACGGATAAATCTCTTTTACTTTTTCATAACTCTTTAAGGCCTTTTCGTAATTTTTTAATTTAATTTGAACAAGACCCTGTCCTGATAATGCTCCAAAATGTCTTTTCTCCAATTTTAATACCATGTCTATATCATTTTGAGAATCTTGATATTTACCCATTAAATAAAAGACAGTTGCTCGTTTATTCCAAGCTTCTGCCCAATTAGGATCTTTTTTAATTACTGTTGTGAATATATCTACAGCAATTGAATATTGCTCCTGGTTCATAAATTTTGTTCCTCTTGATAGCAAAGAAGTTAAATTTTGATTAGTTGGATGTTTTGTCCAAATATCCCAGATTTTCATCTCTGTATCAATTGCAATTGAGTAATTTTGAATTTTTAACTTTTCAAATAAGTTATTTAATCTTATTTCATTTTCATTAGAGTTTGATGAGGTACTAATAAAAAAAATAGCAAGAAAAATGGTAATTATTTTTTTCATTTAGAAATTATTTTCCTCCAACAACCATGCCTTCAACCTTCATTGTTGGTGAATTTGTTGCATAGTTAAATTCTAAATCGTCGGCTAAGGTAATATTTTTGAAAATATTATTTAAGTTTCCAGCAATTGTAATTTCACTTACTGGATATGAAAACTCACCATTCTCAATCATCATACCAGATGCTCCTACAGAATAATCACCATTAATAATATTTGTGCCATGACCGATAGTTTCTTTGATGTACAAGATTTTATTTTCTGATTTTACTAGATCTTCAAATGTTTTTGATCCATTTTGAAAATATAAATTTGTTGTTCCACTTGCCCTACCATTAGACTTTCTGTTTATTTTTTTCCCATTATAAGTATCAATTAAATAGTCTTGAAGAATACCGTTTTTAATCAAATCAAGGTTAACAACTGCTATACCTTCGCTATCAAAGTAACGAGATCCATTGGCTTTTCTTATATTACCCTGATCTTGTATATTTATTTCAGGGTTAAAAACTTGTTGATTTAATTTATCTTTTAAAAATGTAGTACCTTTTGCAATTGCACTTGATGATATTGCACTTGCAAAAATAGATAGAAAGTTTTTTGAAATTCTTTTATCAAATATCAGACTAATTTTTTCACTTTTTATTTTTTGTGGATTTAATTTCTTTACTGCATGCTCTGCTGCAATAGATCCAAGTTGTTTAGGTTTCAAAATATCACTATAAAACCTTTTACTTGTATATTCATAATCTCTTTCCATACTTCCGTTGCTTTTTGAAACAACTTCACAATATGCAGTAAATTGTGAAGTTTTATATCCATCAGCAAATCCATTTGAATTGGCTAATAAAAAATTTGATTTGTTCTCACCAAATCCAGATCCATTAGTATTTATTATTTTATCATTTGAAAAAGCTTCCTCTTCTGCCTCTTTTATATAATTAATCTTGTCTTCATTGCTTAAATGAGTTTCATCATACAAGTCTAAGTCTTTTAATCCTTTAAAATGGAGGTCTTTATCTGGTAATGAATTATATTCATCCTCAGGTGTAATCTTCATTGTTTCAATGCATCTATTTACTAACTCATCTAAATTACTTTCTTTAAGATTTGATGAGGCTATTGAGGACTTTTTTTTACCTAAATAAGTTGTAAGGACTACTCCAAGATTTTCAGACCTTTCAGATCCATCAAGTTTTTTACTCCTTACATTTACATTTTCAGAAACAGAACTTTGCACTAATATATTTGCATCAGATGAACCTAATTTTTTTGACTTACTAAGGCATATATCTGCAATTTTTTTTAGATACTCTTGATCTTTAATCATTTTATTAGAGTTGAGTTCCACCAACAGTCATATTATTTATAAGTAGAGATGGTTGTCCAACACCAACAGGTACGCCTTGTCCAGCTTTACCACACGTTCCAATGCCAGGATCTAACATCATATCATTTCCAACCATTAAAATTTCTTTTAAAGAAGATGGTCCATCACCAATTAAAGTAGCTCCTTTAATTGGAGAACCAATTTTTCCATTTATAATCTCATAAGCTTCTGTACAGTTAAAAACGAATTTTCCAGAGGTAATGTCAACTTGACCACCGCCAAAACTTACAGCAAAAATACCTTTATCTACTGACTTAATCATTTCTTCTTGGGTGTTTGATCCACCTAACATTATCGTATTTCTCATTCTAGGCATCACAACATGTTTATAACTCTCTCTTCTTCCATTTCCTGTTGATTTTGTATTCATAAGTCTTGCATTTAATCTATCTTGCATGAAATTTTTTAAGATACCATTTTCAATTAAAACTGTTCTTTCTGTTGGCGTTCCTTCATCATCAATATTTAAACTACCTCTTCTATTATCTAATGTTCCGTCGTCGATTATTGTTACTCCATCACTTGCAACTTTTTTACCAACTAAATCATGAAAAGCTGAAGTTTTTTTTCTATTAAAATCTCCTTCTAGTCCATGACCGACAGCTTCATGAATTAAAATTGCAGGCCAACCAGGTCCTAGAACAACTTTCATTTCTCCTGCAAGAGAAGGTTTACTTTCTATATTCGTACTTGCAATTCTAAAAGCTTCATCACAAACTTTTTTCCAATTATCATTTTTAAGATATTCATCATAATCCTGTCTTCCACCAATACCAAAAACACCAGTTTCTTTTCTACCATTCTTTTCAACCATTACTGACATATTTATTCTAACTAAAGGTCTATTATCTGATAATAATTCTCCTCCAGATCTAATGATCTCAACATTTTTCTTTTCTGCTAGAAGACTAGCTGTTACTTGTTTAACTGAACTATCTTTTGATCTGGCATATTCATTCATATTGTTCAGCAATTCAATTTTTGATTTCATTGACTTGCTCTCAATTGGATCAACGTCTTTATAAAGCTTCTGATTAGTTTTTTTAATTTCTGAATTATATGTTCCGCTATTATTTTTTAAAGTTGACTTAAGATTTTCGCTTGAATTTTTTAATGATTTTTCTGAAATTTCGTTTGAATGAGAATAAGCGACTGTTTCACCTGTTACAGCTCTGAAGCCATAACCTAAGTCAGACGTATAATTTGAACTTTTAATTTTGTTATCATCTAATACAATTGTCTCAGATTTTGTATCCTCTATATAAAGCTCACCATCATCACAATTATTTAGAGTTTCAGAAACAATGCTATCTGCTTTTTCTGAAGTTAATTCTGAATTTTTTAGTAAAGAAGACATTAGCTATATTTAAAGGTGAATTCTATATTATCAAGAATGATATGCGCGATTATTGATCACATCAAGTAAGGCTAATTACTTAATTTTCTTCAAAAAAAAATCGGTTAAATGTTTAATAGTTTCCTTTGGATTTTGCTCTGGAATGAAGTGACCTGAATTTATAGGATAACCTATAACTTTTCTTTTAGTATATCTTTGCCAAATTTTTATTGGTTTGAACTGCTTTCCAATTACTCCCTTGCTTCCCCATAACACTTGGACTGGAATATTTAGTTTTTTCTTTCTATCTTTTTTGTCATGATCCAAATCAATAGTCGCAGACGCCCTATAATCTTCACAAGACCCATGAATTCTTTTTTGTTGCTTGAAACATTTTAAATAATTTTCTTCAACTTTTCCAAATTTGTGATTACCTGACCATTTATCTAAACAACTTTTCATCCATTTACGTGGATCGCTCATTATCATTTTCTCAGGTAACCATTTTGGTTGAATTAAAAAAAACCAATGAAAGTAAGCTTTTGCGAAATCTCTCGTCGTTAGTTCGTACATATCTAATGTTGGACAAATATCTAAAACACTAAGAGCTATTATATTTTTTCTATGGTCTCTTGCTAACCTGTGAGCAACTCTTCCACCTCTATCATGTCCCGCAACAAAAAATTTGTTAAACCCTAATTTTATCATCATCTGTTTCATATCACTTGCCATTTCTCTTTTTGAGTAGTTGTAATGTTTGCTATCTGATGCTGGAGCAAGACTATTTCCATATCCTCTCAAATCTGCAGCAACCACTGTAAATCTTTTAGATAACTCAGGGGCTGTTTTGTGCCACATTAAATGTGTTTGTGGATATCCGTGTAGTAAAAGTAATGGTGGACCTTCACCACCAACTCTACAAAAAACCTTGCCCTTTTTTACCTTTACGTACTTTGACTTAAAACCATTAAACATGCTTAATAATATGAATTTTTCAAAGTATAACTAATGAAAGCTTAGTATCAATATTAATAATATTTAATTTGAATTTACTTAGTGCACCTGTATAAATTCGGATTTGTGAGAATTGAAGAAGAATTAAAACTAGATTATTCAGACGTCCTTTTTAGACCTAAAAGAAGTACGCTACAAAGTCGTAAAGATGTAAATCTTTTAAGAACATACAGATTTAAATATAGTAAAAATGAGTGGTCGGGTATTCCAATAATGGCTGCAAATATGGATGGGGTCGGAGAGCTTGGAGTAGCTGAGAAATTATCTGAATATGGCATGATTACATGTTTAACTAAACAACATGATGTAAAAAAAATAAAGCAATTTAAAAAAATTAAATCTATTTATAAAAATATAGCTATTAGCATTGGTACTAAAAAAGAAGATTTTGAAAATTTAAACAAAGTTTTAAGAGAATTTGGATTTATAAAGTTCATTTGTATTGATGTTGCTAATGGTTATTCTGAATACTTTAGTAAATTTTTAAAATCTGTAAGAGAAAAATATCCTACTAAAACTATTATTGCTGGAAATGTGGTTACTGCAGACATGACGCAAGAACTTATTTTATCTGGTGCAGATATTGTAAAAGTTGGGATTGGTCCAGGAAGTGTTTGTACAACAAGAATTCAAACAGGAGTTGGCTACCCTCAATTAAGTGCTGTAATTGAATGTGCTGATGCAGCCCATGGTTTAGGAGCTCATATAATTGCAGATGGTGGATGTACATGTCCTGGAGATGTTTCAAAAGGTTTTGGGGGTGGTGCAGATTTTGTAATGTTAGGTGGAATGTTTGCAGGTCATGATGAAGGCAAAGGGAAAATAGTTAAATCAAACGGCTCAAAATATATTGAATTCTACGGCTCAAGTTCTGAAACAGCAAATAAAAAGCATTATGGAGGATTATCAAATTACAGAAGCAGTGAAGGAAGAACTGTAAGAGTTAAATATAGAGGAAAAATAAAAGATACAATTCAAGATATTCTAGGTGGTGTTAGAAGCAGTTGCACTTATGTAGGTGCTCCTTCATTAAAACAATTAAGTAAATGTACTACTTTTGTAAGAGTTGCAAAACAATTTAACGATACTTTCACTAAGTAAGTATGAAGGAATACAAAATCGCCTCAATTGCTGGAGATGGTATTGGAAAAGAGGTTGTTCCAGAGGCTTTAAAAATACTTAAAGAAGTAGCAAATCAACATCAATTTAAATTAAAGATAGATGAATTTGATTTTTCATCATGCGATTATTATGAAAAGCATGGAAAAATGCTACCTGATGATTGGAAACAACAAATTGGTAACCATGATGCAATATTTTTTGGTGCAGTAGGTATGCCAGATAAATACCCAGATCATATCACTTTATGGGATTCACTAATTAAAATTAGAAGAGAATTTGATCAATGTATAAATTTAAGACCATTTAAATTATTTGAGGGTGTTTCTTCACCACTACGAAATAAAAAACCAGGCGACATAGACATGATAATAGTACGTGAAAATACTGAGGGCGAATATTCTTCGGTAGGTGGAAAAATGTATCAAAATACTGAAAGAGAAATTGTTATACAAGAAACTATAATGTCTAAACATGGAATAGATAGAGTTCAAAAATATGCTTTTGAATTAGCAAAAACAAGAGATAGAAAAAAATTAACTAATGCCACAAAATCAAATGGTATTTCTATAACAATGCCTTATTGGGATCAAAGATTTTATGAAAATAAAAAAGATTTTCCTGAGATAAAAACAGATCAATTTCATATCGATATTTTAGCTGCAAGATTTGTTTTAACACCAGAGTGGTTTGATGTTGTCGTAGCATCAAATTTATTTGGAGATATTTTATCCGATTTGGGTCCAGCATGTACGGGAACAATTGGGATAGCTCCATCAGGAAATATTAATCCAACAAATAAACATCCTTCTTTATTCGAGCCTGTTCATGGATCAGCACCTGATATTGCTGGAAAAGGTATTGCAAATCCAATAGGTCAAATTTGGTCTGGCGCTATGATGTTAGATTATTTAGGCGAAAAAGAAGCTGCCACACGAATAGTAAGTTCAATCGAAAAAACTTTGCTAGAAAAACAAAATAGAACTAAAGATCTAGATGGTGATAGCAATACAAAAGAATGTGCTAATAAAATCTTAGATAATGTTATTTAACTTAAGTTGTTAAATATTGAATAGCAAAAAATATGGTAGCAAATGATGCAAAAGTTGAGATAAATAAAGCTTTTATTATATTTTCAGGACTTACATTATAAGCAGAACATAATACGACAGCTGTATGACCACATGGTGCAACACTAACAAAAAAAGCACCAGGAATTTTTTCAGGTTGCCCAGCATCAAATATAATAAAGCCGATTATCAAGAGGGTGATTGGGGAAACAACTAATTTCAATATAGATATAGAAGCAGTTAATTTATTAATAACTTTATGTGTGTAAAAAGATAATGTGATACCAATTGCAAAAAGTCCTATAGGCGAAACACAAGCTGCCAAAACAGAAAGAACGTAGTCTATTGGCGTATCATCGATATTTATCTTAAACACAAATAGTAAAAGACCAATTAAGATTGAAAATATCATTGGATTAAGAACTATGTTCTTTATAAAGGTAGTTAATCGAATATTTTTTTTAGTAGTAAGTTCTAAAAAAAAAGCAATTACAGATAATAAAATAACCCCATCCATTAATATTATACTTGTTACTTGAGTTATTACTTCAGTACCAAAATAGATTTTTGTAATAGGTAATAATAATGTTACATGATTTGATAGTGCTACCATCAATGCCCATATAATAGATTCTGGAATAGGTCTTTTAAAAAACTTTGATGTTAATAAAAATGTTAAAAACCCGAGACTTCCTTGCATTAAAAAATATGAAACTATCTGTTTTATATCGACTTGGCCGATTTCACTTTGAGCAACAAATTTAATTATTAAGGCAGGGACAGCCACATAGAATAAAAACAAATTTAAAACTTTTGCATTACCTAAATCAAAAATTTTAAGTTTTCCAAAAACAAAACCAAATAGTGTGATAAAAATAAAAGGTGTTAACCCAAGAAATATTGAATACATTTTATTAAAGTATGGTTATTCTATGAAGTATTCTATTGCCTTTAAACGGTGTAGCCTGGTGGAGCATGGCTCTATTATCCCAAATAGCAAGCTGATCTTTTTCCCATTCTAAAGAATATTGAAAGGTTTTTTTTGTCTGATGATTGAATAAGAATTTCTTTAGTTCTTTTTTTTGTTTAGTCATATGAGTATTAAATTTTAAAAAGTGCCCAGGGCTACAGTATATAGTTTTTTTATTTTTAATAGTTCTTATTATTTTATGTCTGGAAATCAGTTCTTTAGATATTTTTCCTTTTTCTTTTTCTCTCTCAACTGTTGTAATTGATATTGGTCCATGTGAAGAATAGATGCCTTTTAATTTTTTAAGCTTATTTTTATAATTTTTTGATAATTTTTCATAAGCTAAGTACTGTGAAGAAAAGTCAGTATTAGCAACACCTTTTTTAGGTACTAATTTTGAAAGTAACATGGTGTATCTAGGAGGTTTTTTTGTATAAGAGGAGTCTGTGTGAAATTGCTCTCCAAAGCTAGGCCCTCTGTCAGTAGATTTACGTTGTACAACAGTTATTTGAGGATATTTTTTATTTAAACCTTTCAATCTTGGATAATTAGCTGGTTTACCAAATTTTTTTGCAAAATTAAGATAATTCTTGGAAGTAAGTTTTTGTTTTGGAAAATAAATCATTCCATACTTATCAAGTGTTAATTTGATTTCTTTTAATTGCTTATTATCAATTTTATTAAGGTT
>CABZNY010000012.1 GCA_902527265.1 uncultured Pelagibacteraceae bacterium
TTTTGTTTTAAAGGAGGGCGTATTGGATAATATTTTGAGTCTATTCTTTAAATAATCATTTGGCCTTTTTATAACTCTTTTCCAATCTAAATGGCTAGATATTACATTAGCCTTTATCATTCGTTAGAGCTGTGATCAGAATATGCCTTAACAATTTTTGATACCAGTGGATGTCTAACCACATCTTTATGATCAAAATCAACTACTGAAATTTCTTTCAAATGTCCAAGCAATTTTTTTGATCTATGTAGTCCCGAAAGGGATTTATTTGGCAGATCAATTTGTGAAGGATCTCCATTGATCACTATCTTTGAATTTTCTCCTATTCTAGTTAAAAACATTTTTATTTGCGTATCAGTTGCGTTTTGTGCTTCATCAAGAATTGCAAACGAGTTTTTTAAAGTTCTACCTCTCATAAATGCTAGTGGAGCTATTTCAATATCACCAACTTCAATTTTTTTTTGTATTTTTTCAAAATCTAATAAATCATACAAAGAATCGTATAATGGTCTTAAATATGGGTCAACTTTCTCTCTCATATCACCAGGTAAAAATCCAAGTCTTTCTCCAGCTTCAACAGCAGGTCTTGATAAAATAATTCTTTCTATTTTTTTGTCTAATAACATTGTTAATGCTATGGCAACTGCTAAAAAAGTTTTACCAGTTCCAGCTGGGCCAGCTGAAATAATTATGTCAGATTCCCTTAAAGCTCTCACATAATCCTTCTGCCTTTCAGACCTTGGTATTACAGATTTTTTTGGAGTTTTAATTATATATTCTACTTTTTTTTCAGTATTATTTTTTTCGTCAATCATAAATTCGTTTATGGAGGAAATTATATCTTTTTTTTCGATTGTTCCATTATTTAAAAACTGTTCAGTCAAAAATTGTATAGCATTTTTGATCAAATTATTTTTTTCTGGATCACTTTTTACTAGGATAGAATTCCCTCTAGAATATAAGCTGGTGTTTGTAATTTTCTCTAATTCCTTTAAATTATTATTAAACTCACCTGCTACACCAAGTAACAAATCATTATTTTGAAATATTATACTTAAAGTATTATTTTCAGAATATACATATTTTAATTCAGAAGTAATATTTTTTTTGATTAAGTTAGTCAATTTAAGCAGCTTCCATTTTTTTATTTAATAGACCAAATAAAGTATTCTGATTACTAGTTTGAACTTTTACTTTTACCACTTTGCCAATAAGATTTTCATTTCCATCAAAAATTACAGGTGAAATATATTTATTTCTTCCAAATAATTTATTTTGTTTTTCCATTTTATTTTCAACAAGTACATTAATTGTATTATTTTCCAATGATTTATTGATTTCTATTTGATTATTAAATAATTCCTCTTGAATTAATGTCAGTCTCTCTTTGGCAATATTTTTTTCAATCATTTCTAATTTTGCAGCTTTTGTTCCAGGTCTAGGACTAAAAATAAAAGAAAAAGAATTTATAAATTTAATTTTTTTTATCAGTTCGAATGTATCTTCAAAATCCTTTTGAGTTTCTCCAGGATAACCAATAATGAAATCGCTAGAAAATTCTATCTCTGCATTGATTTTCTTTAATTTTTCATAAACTTTTAAATAATCATCAACAGTATGTTTTCTGTTCATTAACTCTAAAATCTTATTTGAACCACTTTGAATGGGTAAATGAACAAATGGCATTAATTTATTACAATAAGAATAACAATTAATTAGATCATCTGTCATATCTCTTGGATGCGAAGTCGTATATCTAATTCTTTCTAATTCTGAAAATTGGTCTAAATGTTTTATTAGATTAGATATTCTAAACTCTTTAAAGTTTTCTTTGTATGAGTAAGCATTAACATTTTGACCAAGTAATATAATTTCTTTTGCACCGTTTTCTATTAATTGTTCTGCTTCTGCTATGATATTGTTGAATGGTCTAGAATACTCAGGTCCTCTTGTATATGGTACTACACAAAAATGACAAAACTTATCGCATCCCTCTTGAATAGTTAAGAAAGCAGATATTTTGTTATCATTGTTTTTTATTTGATCAAAATATCCAAACTTTGAAATAGTATCAAATTCTGTTTCCTCTTGTTTTAAATTTGCAATATGATTTTTTAACAATTCATTAACTTTGTGATATGATTGAGGACCTAATACAATATCTATATATGGCTCCCTCTTCACCATTTCTTCATTTTCAGCCTGTGCAACACAACCTGTAACTACCATTATTGGTTTTTTTTTATCTCTATATAGTTTTTTAACTCTACCAATTTCATGGTAAACTTTTTCTTTAGCTTTATCACGAATGTGACACGTGTTTAAAATATAACAATCTGCATTAGATTGATTTGTAGTCTTTGTAAAACCCAACTTACTTACAGAATCATAGATTCTATTTGAATCATACTCATTCATTTGGCAACCAAAAGTTTTTATGAAGATTTTTCCATTTAGCATATTTTAGCTTTTAAAAAAATTCTAAAGTATCTATCATTTACTTTTTTTTAATTCCATAAAGCTCTAATTTATGATCTACTAAGTTATATCCATACTTTTCTGCAACTTTTTTTTGTAATTTTTCTATTTCTTCATCAACAAACTCAATAATTTCTCCTGATTTAATATCAATAAGATGATCGTGATGACTTTCAACTAATGTTTCATATCTTGCTTTTCCACCTTTAAAATCGTGCTTAGTCAATATGCCAGATTCCTCAAAAAGCTTAACTGTTCTATAAACTGTAGCGATACTTATCTTTGAATCTAGCTTAGAAACTCTTTGATATAATTCATCGACATCAGGATGATCAGACTCACCATAAACTTCTTTTGACTCAGATAAAACTTTAGCAATTATTTTTCTTTGATCAGTGAGTTTAACACCTTTCTTCAGGCAAATTTGTTCTATAGTTTCACTCATAGTTTATTCTAACTTGAATATACAGGTTTTATCAAACTTTTATTTTTATCCAATTTTATTAAATTTTTATAATTTTTATTAATTAAATCATGCGATTTAAATCCAATTAAAGACGCACTGTTTGCCAAACAAATAGCTTTGGCTACAGATAAGGAAATTCTGAGACTGGTAAATTTACCAGGTCCCAAATTGACAAATATTCTATGAATATCACTTATTTTAATTTTTTTTATATTCAAAAATTTCAAAAGTAGTTTCATAAAATTATCAAAGTTTTCTCTACTGTTTATATGTTTGCTAGTATATGATTGTTTATCAGCGATGATCACAAAAACAATTTCTTCCTTAGCCGCATCAATTATCAAATTTATCATTATTTTCTTATTTTTTTTAAATGCTTACGCAGATCCTGTAAACAAAAAATATGAACCTAAAGAAAAGGGAATTTTAGCCTTGATGTATCATAGATTTGAAGAAAATAAATATCCTTCTACCAATATAAAAATTGACGTATTTCAAGAACATTTAAATATTATCAGAGAAAATAATTTTTCTTTTTTAAATCCGAAAAACTTTGAATCAGAGTTTAATAAAGTAAGTGAAGAAAAAAAAATTTTACTTACTATTGATGATGCATTCTCTTCTTTTTATTTAAATGCATGGCCAATTCTAAAAAAAGACAAGATCCCTTTCATTTTATTTGTTTCAACAGAGGCTGTAGGTAATAAAGGTTATATGAATTGGGATGAAATTATAGAGATATCAAATGAAGATTTTGTATTTATAGGAAATCACTCACATTCACATGAATACTTAGTAAAATATAATTTTGAAAAATTTGAAAAAGATATTCTTAAATCAGTAAAAATATTTGAGAAAAATCTTGGCTATAATTCTGAGTTTTTTTCATATCCGTTCGGAGAGTATAGTTTAGAACAAAAAAAATATATTACTGAAAAATTTGACTATGCTTTTGGTCAACATTCAGGAGTTATAGATTTAAATAAAGATAAATATGAGTTACCTAGATTTCCAATAAATGAGAAATATGGAGACCTTGAAAGATTTAAATTTTTAATTAATCTTTTGCCAATTCAATATAAAGTTATAACTCCAGAAGAAAAATTTTTGGAAGATACTAACAATCCACCTAAACTAGTAATAGAATTTTTTAATGATCAACCTGAAATTAATAAAATAAATTGCTTTTCAAATGAAGGTGGTGATTGGAAAAACTCTAAACTAAATTATAAAAAAGATAAAATTGAAGTTATATTTACTGAAAAATTTTTACCAAGAAGAGGGAGAATTAATTGTTCAATGCAAGATAAAGATGGATGGAGATGGTTTGGAACTCAATTTACTCTAAATTAGATTCTTCATTTTTAAACTTGTTGGTAAAATATCTACATCGTCAAAATCAGTTAAAGAATTCTGATTAATAATTTTTTTAAGAACTTCTGTATACTTTTTACCAGTTTCAGCATATTTTTCTAAAAAATTAACTAGTTTTAAACTGTCTAACTTTTCATCATTATCTCTTTGAATTGCTCGCTCTATCCTAAATTCTTTATAGCTAGAATGTGTATTTAAATTTCTTTGATAAGCTCGTACAGAAGCTTTCAAAATTTTAAACTTTGCGACTTTGTGTTTTTTATCTTTTTCAACTTCTAAAGGCTTAATACCTTCACCAGACCAAGTCCACTGCCCAAATAATGCATTACCTTCTTGTGCAAATCTCGAACTTCCCCAACCAGTTTCTTTTGCAGCTTGAGCTATTGCTAATGAAACTGGAATTTCATCCATTCTTATTTTAAGTTTTGCTAAATCATTATTTTTAATACCATACTGTTTAAATTTAAGTTCAACCCAAGCTTTATCACGTGATGAGGTATTATTTTTATTTAAAATTTCAAAAAGTTTTTTTCTATCAAATCTTATTTTAAGATTTTCTTCAATAATCAATGGTAGTACAATTTTAATAAATAGTTTTTTTCTTTTTTTAGGACTTTCAATATTTTTTAGTTCTTTAGGAAGCTTTGTTAATTGATTGCCTGCATTGACTAATTTAGTTTTTTTAACAGTATCGAGATCATATCCATTATCTCTAAATAGTTCTTCAATTGTTGAGGCACTCAATCTTTGAGGATCTTTATCCTCTTCATCTTTACCGAAAACATCAATGTCTTCGAAAATATTCCATGAAAATCTATTTTTTATAGTATCTTTTATTATTTTATTTTTTTTATTCTGCTTATCTAATATTTCCTCAAAACTTTGTTTTGAGGAATTAAGGACAACTTCATTTGATTTAAAATTATTTTTAATAAAACTAACTAAATTTGGTAAAATTGAGAATACTAAAATTATAGCTAAACTTGTTAACAAAGTTTTAAAGAAATTTAGATTACTATTATCTTGTTTTTTCCTAAAACTTTTTTTTTTCATAACTATTTCTAATTCTTATAATTGATAGAAGTGATATTATACAGCTAAAACTTCTTTAACTTCTGGAATGTAATGACAAAGTAGGTTTTGAACACCTTGTTTTAAAGTTAAAGTTGAAGAGGGGCATCCAGAACAACTACCTTTTAACATAACTGTAACTTTTCCATCTTTAAATTCTTTAAATGTTATATCTCCACCATCTCTCGCTACAGCTGGCCTAATTTTAGTTTCTAATATTTTAATAATTTTATTTTCAATTTCACTATAATCATTGCTATCGGTTAATTCTGACTTTTTATTTATAATAAACTCATTACCTTCATCATAGAATTCGTTTAAATGTGAAATAACAATATGCTTTATATTTTCCCATTTTTCATCTTGAATTTTATTTATTGATATAAAATCCTCACTCAAAAATATTCCTGAAACACCATTAATTGATAAAATATTTTTTAATAAAGGAATTTCTGTTTGGTTCACATTTAAAAATTCGTAGGGTCCATCGTTTGATACCCTTTTACCTGGAAGGAATTTAAGAGAATTTGGGTTTGGAGTTTCCTGAGTTCGAATAAACATACTTCTTATATAGCTATAAATTCTTAAATTTAAAGAATTTAAAATCCTATTATTTTCTTCATTTCTTTTATTTTTTTTCCTGCGATTTCTTCAGCCTTATTTGCTCCTTCTACAAGAACTTTATCTAAATAATTTCGATCATTGACTAATTTTTTTATCTCATCGGAAATTGGGGAAATTTTACTTGATAAAACTTCTGCTAATTGACTTTTTAGATCTGAAAAATTTTTTCCACCAAATTCATCTAAAGTTTTATCTAAAGTTTGATTTAAAACACTAGAATATATTCCAAGTAAATTTTCAGCTTCTGGCCTATCTTTTAATTTGTGTTCTTCATTAGGAAGAGAAAAAGAGTCTGTTTTAGCTTTTTTAATTTTATTTATAATTTCGTCTTTTGTATCTGTTAAATTAATTCTACTAAGATCTGATAGATCTGATTTACTCATTTTTTTTAAACCGTCTTTTAAACTCATTATTCTTGAAAAATCTTTTTTTATTAATGGTTCTGGTACCTTTAAAAAATCTTCACAGTCAAAATCTTTATTAAATTTTTGAGCTATGTCTCTTGTTAATTCTAAATGCTGTTTCTGATCTTCTCCAACAGGCACATGTGTAGTATCATAAAGTAATATATCACTAGCCATTAATATAGGATAAATATACAAACCAACTGAAGCCTTTTCCTTATCCTTTCCAGCTTTTTCTTTAAATTGTGTCATTCTATTTAGCCAACCCATTGGAGCCATACAACTCAAAATCCATGAGCCCTCTGCATGTGCATGAACTTTTGATTGATTAAAAATAATACTTTTACTTGGATCAATGCCGCTTGCTATAAATGTTGCAGTTGTTTCACGAATATTATTCTTTAATTGATCTTTATCTTGCTTAACAGTAATTGCATGTAAATCTACAACACAAAAAATACATTCATTTTGATTATCATTATTTAAATCTACAAAATTTTTAATAGCTCCAAGGTAGTTACCTAAATGAAGATTGCCAGTAGGCTGAACACCAGAGAATATTTTTTTGGACATTTTTTAATACTTTAAATTAATATCTGAAATTTTAAAGGCTTTTATAATAATTGAAATTCCAATGTATGAAACAAAAGTTGATAAAACAATTAAAACAATAAAAATAAATTTATAATTATTTACATAAACTAATGAGCTTTCTAAAAGATTTATCAAAAAATAAAATATGAAAATTGCAATTATATTTGAGAAAATAATTTTTGATATTTGAATAATAAAATTTGAACTAAATTTAAAGTAATTTTTATTAATTACGAAAATTAATAAGATAATTCCATTAAACCATGAGGAGATTGTAGTTGCGATTGGTATTATAATAAATCCAACCTTTGAAAAAAACATCAGACTAATTATGATATTTAAAATTACAGAAATCAAAGAATATTTAAATGGTGTTTTAGTATTATTTCTTGCAAACAAAAAGGTTGAAAATATTTTGATCAAAGAAAATGCTGGAAGCCCAAAAGAAAAATAAAATAAAGCTTTTGCAGAATTACTAACACTTACCTTGTCGAAAGAACCATATCCAAATAAAGCAGATGTTATTTGCTCTGAACCAACGATTAGAGCAAGTGATGCCGGTAAACTTAAAAATAAACTCAATTCTAAAGCTTTATTTTGTAGTTCTCTCGTTTTTAACGAGTTATTGCTTTTAATATGTCGACTAAGGTTTGGGAGTATTACTGTACCTATTGCAATACCAGCAATTGCTAAATTTATTTGATAAATTCTATCAGCATAATACAAATATGAAACAGCGCTTGCTTGAAATGAAGCAATAATTGTTCCGACTAAGATATTTATTTGGGTTACACCTGATGAAAATATGCTTGGTAAAAGTTTACTAAAAAAGTTTTTGACTTTCTTATTTATTTTTAAATTAAAATTTATGTTTATTACAAAATATTTTTTAACAAATATTAATAAAAAAATAAATTGAATAAGGCCAGCAAAGGTGACTACATATGATAAGTAATAAACCAAATTATCATTTAAATTTTCAGCATATGACAGACAAATTATTAACATTATATTAAGAATAATTGGCGCTGCAGCAGCTGCTGCAAATTTATTATGAGAGTTTAAAATTGCTGAAAAAAATGATCCAAGGCTAATAAAAAATAAGAATGGAAATGTAATTCTAGTTAAATCAATTGCGATATTTAATTTTTGTGGGTCATTTGAAAAACCTGGTGCAATTATTTTAATAAATGCTGGCATGAATATTTCAATTATTAGGATTGTAAAGAACAACCCCAACAACAATAAATTAAAAATCGTATTTGCAAATGTGTTTGCTTTTTTTTTTCCTTTAAGAAGTTCTGAAGAATAAGATGGAACAAATGCAGCATTAAAAGTTCCCTCTGAAAATAATCTTCTAAAAGTATTTGGAATTCTAAAAGCTACAAAAAAGGCATCTGCTAAAGGTCCTGAACCAAGATATATTGCTATAAAAAAGTCTCTTACGTAACCTAGAACCCTACTAAGCAAAACAAATAGACTAAATGTGCTTGTTGACTTAATGAGGTTCATAAATCATATTAGTCCTAAATTTACCTTAATAGTATATTTAATTTAGCTAATGAAAAAAAACAAAATTGAACATTATTCAGATAAAGAGGCTCTAGAATTTCACAATTCAAATAAATCTGGCAAGATTGAGATAAATTCATCAAAACCAATGACATCAAAGAGGGACTTGGCTTTAGCATATTCTCCGGGTGTTGCAGTACCAGTTAAAGAAATTTATAGGAACCCTGAAAAAGCATACGATTATACAACTAAGGGCAACTTAGTTGCCGTAATTAGTAATGGATCAGCAATTTTAGGATTAGGAAACTTAGGAGCAATTGCATCAAAACCTGTAATGGAAGGTAAAGCAGTATTATTTAAAAGATTTGCAGATATAGATGCTATTGATTTAGAAATTGATAGCAAAGATCCCAAGGAAATAATTAATAGTATAAAAAATTTTGCTGTCAGTTTTGGAGGTATTAATCTTGAAGATATTGCTGCCCCAGAATGTTTTATAATTGAGGAAAATTTAAAAAAAATACTTGATATACCTGTATTCCATGATGACCAACACGGAACAGCAATAATAACCACAGCAGCACTCATTAATTCAATACATATTACAAAAAAAAAAATTTCTAAAATAAAGGTTGTTGTAAATGGTGCTGGAGCATCTGCAATGGCTTGCTCAGATCTATTTTTAAAATTAGGAGTAAAAAAAAATAATTTAACGATGATAGATAGTAAAGGAGTAATTAGTTTTGATAGAAAAGGATTGAGCAAGTGGAAATTAAAGTACGCAAAAAAAACAAAAAGTAAAACTTTAAGTGATGCGTTAAAAAATGCAGATGTTTTTTTAGGATTATCGTCAGCTGGAATTCTAAAAAAAGAAATGATTAAACAAATGGCAAAAAACCCAATTATATTTGCATGCGCTAACCCTGATCCAGAAATTTTGCCAGAAGAAGCTTATAAAATTAGAAAAGATGCAATAATAGCAACTGGTAGATCAGATTACGCAAATCAAGTTAATAATTTAATTGGTTTTCCTTATATATTTAGAGGGGCACTAGATGTAAGGGCAAAAACAATAAATGAAGAAATGAAGATTTCTGCAGCTAATGCAATTGCTAAATTAGCTAGAGAAAGAGTTCCTGATGAAGTTGCAGCAGCAATGGGAGGAGACAGACCTAAGTATGGAAAAGACTATATTATTCCATCTACATTTGATCCAAGACTCATAAGTGTAATCCCAGTAGCAGTAGCAAAAGCTGCAATTAAAACTGGAGTTGCTAGAAAAAAAATAGAAAATTTTAATTTATACTCAGAACAATTAAAACAAAGATTAGATCCCTCAGTAACTATTCTGCAAGGGATAAATTCTAAGGTCAAAAAAAATCAAAAAACTGTTGTGTTTGCTGATGGTGAAGATGAAAATACACTTAAAGCTGCAATCGCATTTAAAAATGGTGGCTTGGGAACTCCAATAATTGTTGCAAAAGAGAATGTGGTCAAACAAAGACTAAAAGAAATTGGGTATGGAGAAAACTTAGATATAAAAATTGTTAATTCTACTGACAAAAAATTGAGAGCAAAATATGTAAAATTTCTTTTTAAGAAGTTGCATAGAGATCAAGGTTTACTAGAGAGAGATTGTGATAGAATGATAAGAAATGATAGAGTTATTTGGTCATCATGTATGGTTGAATGTGGAGATGCAGATGCAATGGTAACAGGCAACACTAGAAGATATTCTCAGTCATTAGAAAAAATTAAAAAAGTTATTCCACCAAGAGAGGGAGAAATAATGTTTGGATTAAATATGGTAGTTAACAAGGGTAAAACAGTTTTTATTGGAGATACGTCAGTAAATGAATATCCTTCCTCTGAGGAATTAGCTAATATAGCAATTTCGTCAGCAAGAGTTGTGAGATTATTTGGATTTGATCCTAAAGTTGCTTTTTTATCTCATTCAACATTTGGTCAACCAATAACTAGTAGAACTAAACATATAAGAGATGCTGTTGAAATATTAAAAGATCGAAAAGTAGATTTTAAGTTTGATGGTGACATGCAGCCTGATGTAGCCCTTAATGACGAATATTCTGATTTATATCCATTTTCAGAAATAGTAGGAAATGCAAATATTTTAATAATGCCGGGTCAACATAGTGCAGCAATTTCTTATAAAATTATGAAAACATTAGGGGGAGCTAAAGTTATTGGTCCTTTATTAATTGGTCTTGCTCAACCCATAGAAATTGCACCTTTGAGATCTTCTACTTCCGAAATATTAGATTTAGCATCTGTTGCTGCTTATTCGGCTGGGGTAATTAAATACCAAAAAACAAAATAATATATTTTTTATTTTTTAATAACTCTCAAATCATCAACTAAAAAAATACTTGTGATTACATCTTCAACATCTAAAATTTGTTTAGCCTCTTTAACAACCTCATCTCTCTCAGTTTTATTCTGTGCTATACCATAAATATAAATTTTCTTTTTATAAGTATCAATATTGTAGTTAACAGCTTTAATTTTCTTACTGGTTATAAGTGCTGTCCTTAATTGTGAGGTTATAAGAAGATCTTTTGCAGATCTTTTAAAATCAAACTTTTCTTTAATTTGTAAGTCATTCTTAACTGACCTAGCTCCCTTAACTTCCCAGGCTAATTTTGTAATTTTAAGTTTATCTTCAACAGATTTAACTTTTCCTGTAAGAAAAATTCGTCCATCAAGAATTTTTGTTTTTACAGATATAATATAACCCTTATCTTCTGACACTAATTTCGCTCTTAGGTTTTGCTGCATTAATGAGTCATCTATTTGAGTACCTAAGCTTCTTGGATCTAATGCAATTGAAACTCCAGTTCCTAAAACTCCGGTTGAAGAATAACCTACACATCCTGATAGTATTATAAAAATGAACAATAAGAAGATTTTTTTAATTTTCATTCTTAATTTTAAGGCAATAATTATAAATAAGTTTTTTAGAAATTTTTCTATCCCCTGAGACTTTTTTTACAATATCTTTAATAGACATTTTTTTAAATAGTTGATTTACTTTTTTCTTATCTGATTCTTCTAGTTCTTTAAAACTTAATTTTTCTTCTTTTATTTCTGAAATAACCACAGTAATTTCACCTTTTCTTGAGAAATTTATATTTGATAATTCTTTTACTGAAGTTCTGATATATTCTTCATGATACTTTGTAATTTCTCTACAAATTATTATATCTCTATTCAAAAAAAAATCTTTTATGTCATCAATTCTTTTATTTAGTTTATTTGGGGATATAAAAAATACAATTGAACCTTCTATTGATGACAAGTATTTAAATAATTTTTTAATTTGGTTTTGTTTTTCTGGAAGAAATCCACAAAAATAAAAGGAATCAGAAAAACCGCTTATTGAAATTGATGCACTTACAGCAGATGAGCCTGGGACTGGGAATACATCAATTCTGTTTTTTACACATTCTTTGACAAGTACTTTTCCAGGATCTGAAACTGCTGGCGTTCCTGCGTCTGAAACTAAGGATACTATTTTTTTATTTAAGAGAAGTTCCAAAACTTTTTCTAAATTTTTTTTTTCATTAAATTTATGATTTGAAATAAGTTTATTGTCTATCTCGAACTTCTGAAGAATTTTTTTTGTAATTCTTGTATCCTCACATAAAATTAAATCACTTTCTTGAAGGATTTTAATAGCTCTAAAAGAAATATCACCCATATTTCCAATAGGTGTAGCAACACAATATAGCCCAGGTTTAAGTTTATTGTTGTTTATATTCATATGAATTATTTATTTAAATATATTATTAAAACTTAAATGAAAACTTTTATTAAATTGCTAATAGTTTCTTCAATTTCTATGTGTATTTTTAGTCAGAACTTACATGCTTTAGAAAAAATTAAGATTGGATTAATTGTTCCTTTGAGCGGTGATAATTTTCTTATCGGTGAAAGAATAATAAAATCGATTAGAATGGCTGTAAATAAAATAAATGACGAGCGAATTGAGATAATTCCAAAAGATACAAAATCAAATCCTATTGATGCACTAAGAGTATCTAAAGAATTATATAAAGAGGGAGTAAAAATAATAATTGGACCAGTCTTTAACGAAAGTACTAAATACCTTGATGATCTAGAAGATGTAACATTTATATCTTTTACAAATAAATTGATTGATAATCCAAATAACGTAATCAGTGCTGGAGTAAATGCCATTTCACAATTACACACAATAAAAAAATTCAATGAAATAAATAATTTATCAAAAAGTATTTTTTTAATCCCAAGATCTCAATTTAAAAAAGAAATAGAGTTTGCAATAATTAAAACAAATATTGAACACAAAGAAGTTTTTTTTTATGATAGAGAACCAACTAAACTTACTAAACAAATTGAAGAATTAACAAAATATCAAATAAGAAAAAACAATCTCAAAGATGAAATTAAAAGGCTAGAAAATTTGTCATTTAAAGACAAAGAAAAAAAAATAGAAAATTTAAAGAAAAGAGACACACTAGGGAAAATTAATTTTGACTCAGTTGTTATAGCTGATTTTGACGAAAACTTAAAAAGTGTTGCTACATCTCTACTATATACTGATGTATCTTCAAAAAGAATTTCTTATATAACATTAAATCAGTGGTTTGATGAAAGTCTTTTAAAAGAAAATTCACTGCATCCTATATATTTTCCTTCAATAAATAAAAATAATTACGAATTATTTATGAATGATTTTAAAAATACTTATGGTTTTAATGGAGATCAACTTTCATTTCTAAGTTACGATTTAGTAGGATTGGTATATTTTTTAATCTATGAAAATAATTTTCAAATTTCTAAAAAAATATTTTATAAAAAAAATATATTTAAAGGAAAAATCGGGGTTTTTGAAATAAGTAAAAATACTATTACTCATCAACTAAACTTCTATAGTATTGAAAATAATAAATTTAAAAAAATTTTCTAATTTTTTTAAATGCATTTGAACGATGATCTATTTTATATTTTTTAATCGGTTCCATCTCGCCAAAAGTTAATTTTTTTCCTTCTGGAATAAAAATTGGGTCATATCCAAAACCATTTTTTCCTTTTTTCAAATTAGAGATACGCCCCTCTACTTTACCAATTTTACTTATAAACTTACCATTTGGCCAAAAGATAGTAAGAACACAAATAAATCTGGCACTCAATTTTTTTTTTTTCCAATTTTTATCTATTTTAGAAATTTCTCTATAAACTTTTTTTATAGCTAAATTAAAATTTCTTTTTTTTCCTGACCAATCTGCTGAATATACTCCAGGTGCTTTGTCTAAAATATCAATCTCTATACCTGAATCATCTGACATACAGATTTTATTTGTTTTCTCTGAAAAATATTTTGCTTTTAAAAGAGAGTTTTGCTTAAATGTGGTTCCAGTTTCTTTTGGACTAGGTATTTTAAAATTCAAATTTGAGTAAATTTTTAGACTTTTGGGTAAAAGATCTGCTATTTCTTTAAGTTTTCCTTTATTATTTGATCCAATGAATATCTCTTTAATTTTTTTTTTAGGCATCTAGAAATTATACTTTTTCTTACCATATACACAATATGGACAAAGAAGAATTAAAAGAAAATATAGATAAAAATACTTCCGACGAGGATGAGTTAAATACTCAAGCTACTGAAAATCACAATGAAGATCAAGATAGTGAAGATAAAAATTTAGAATACGAGAAAAAAGAAAAAGAAGATGAAAAGCTGTCCCCAGAGGAAGAATTAGAGACACTCAAAGATAAACTAGCTAGAACATTTGCAGAAATGGAAAATCAGAGACGAAGATTTGAAAAAGAAAAAGAGGACGCATATGAATATGGTGGATATTCTTTTGCAAAAGAGGCATTAAACTTATTAGATAATCTTGAGAGATCAAAGGCCGTATTAGAGAGCGACGAAAAGCTAAAAGATACAGATGCACTTAAAAAAATTGTAGAACATTTAGATATTATAAACAACGATATGCTTTCAATATTCAAAAAAAATAATATCGAACCTGTAAAATCAATTAATGAAAAGCTAGACCCCAATCTTCATCAAGCAATGTTAGAAATTGAGGATGAAACAAAAGAACCTGGAACAATTGTTCAAGAAATACAAAAAGGATTTATGATGAAAGACAGATTATTGAGACCCGCTTTAGTTGCTGTTTCTAAGAAAATTGTTAAGGAAGAACAGAAAGAAGATAAAAAAGATGAAAAAAACCAATAAAAACAACCATAATTTAAATTTTATAGATGGTTGTAGTCTAAAAATTAGCACTTATATGTCGAAGAGGTATTAATTATGAGTAAAGTAATAGGAATAGATTTAGGAACAACTAACTCTTGTGTAGCAGTAATGGAAGGTACACAGGCTAAAGTTTTAGAAAATGCTGAAGGAGCAAGAACAACTCCTTCTGTAGTTGCATTTTCAGATAATGATGAAAAATTAATTGGACAACCTGCAAAGAGACAAGCAGTAACCAATCCAGAAAACACAATATTTGCTGTCAAAAGATTAATTGGAAGAAATTTTGACGATCCTTCTGTAAAAAAAGATGTTGAGACTGCACCCTTTAAGATCGTTAATTCTGACAAAGGAGACGCATGGATAGAAGCTAAAGGTAACAAATATTCGCCATCTCAGATTTCTGCTTTTACACTTCAGAAAATGAAAGAGACTGCTGAAAAATATTTAGGCCAAGAAGTTTCTCAAGCTGTAATAACTGTTCCAGCTTATTTTAATGATGCACAAAGACAAGCTACAAAAGATGCTGGGAAAATTGCGGGATTAGAAGTTTTAAGAATTATTAATGAACCGACAGCAGCGGCACTTGCTTATGGGTTAGACAAAAAAGCAAATAGCAAAATTGCAGTTTATGATTTAGGTGGAGGTACTTTTGATGTGTCCATCCTAGAATTAGGCGACGGAGTGTTTGAAGTTAAATCTACAAATGGAGATACTTTTTTAGGTGGTGAAGATTTTGATAATACTATTGTTGATTACTTATTAGCTGAATTTAAGAAAGAAAATGGTATTGATTTAAAATCGGATAAATTAGCATTACAAAGACTTAAGGAAGCTGCAGAAAAAGCTAAAATTGAATTATCATCCGCTGCTCAAACTGAAATAAATTTACCATTTATTACTGCAGATAAAACTGGTCCAAAACACATTAATATGAAGATGACTAGAGCTAAACTTGAAGCTCTTGTCGAAGATCTTATTTCTAGAACTATTCCACCATGCGAAACAGCTCTTAAAGATGCTGGCTTAAGTGCAAGTGAAATTGATGAAATCATACTTGTTGGTGGAATGACCAGAATGCCAAAAGTAATAGAAGAAGTTAAAAATTTCTTTGGAAAAGAACCAAACAAATCTGTAAATCCTGATGAGGTTGTTGCAATGGGTGCAGCTATTCAAGCAGGTGTTTTACAGGGAGATGTCAAAGACGTATTATTGTTAGATGTTACACCACTATCGCTTGGAATAGAAACTTTAGGTGGAGTTTCAACTAAATTGATAGAGAAAAATACAACCATACCAACTAAAAAAAGTCAGGTTTTCTCTACAGCAGAAGACAACCAGCCTGCAGTTTCGATTAGAGTTTTACAAGGTGAAAGAGATATGGCCTCTGACAATAAGGTTTTAGGCAATTTTGAACTAGTAGGTATAGCTCCAGCTCCAAGAGGGGTTCCTCAAATTGAAGTTACGTTTGATATCGATGCAAACGGAATTGTAAATGTATCTGCGAAAGATAAGGGGACTGGCAAAGAACAAAAAATTCAAATTCAGGCATCTGGTGGCTTAAGTGATGATGAAATAAATCAAATGGTTAAGGATGCTGAGACAAATAAAGAAGCTGACAAAAAGAAAAGAGAAGCTGTAGATGCAAGAAATCAGGCTGACACTCTACTTCACTCTACTGAAAAAAACTTAAAAGAGCATGGTGGTAAAGTTTCTGATGCAGACAAAAAAGCTATTGAAGATGCATCAGCTAATGTAAGAAATGCATTAAAAGGAACTGATGTTGAAGAAATTAAAAAGAAAACTCAAGATTTGGTTCAAGCTTCGATGAAACTAGGCGAAGCTATTTACAAATCACAACAAAGTACAAAACCTGGTGATGCTCCTAAAGATGCAAAGGATGAAGGGAAAAAAGACGACAATGTTGTTGATGCAGACTTTGAAGAAGTAAAAGACGATAAAGAAAAAAGCGCCTAAACTATCAACCATTTGTCTATAACTAGTTATGGCAAAAAGAGATTACTACGATGTATTGGGTGTAGAAAAAAGCGCGGGTCCAGACCAAATAAAAGCAGCCTATAGAAAACAAGCAGTAAAATATCACCCAGATAAAAATAAAGGTGATAAAGGAGCTGAAGAAAAATTTAAAGAAGCTTCTGAAGCTTATCATGTTTTATCAAATTCAGAGAGAAAACAAAATTACGATAACTTTGGACATGCTGCATTTGAAAATGGTGGTGGAGGTGGACGAGGTGGTTTTGGAAACTTTGACTTTTCTGGATCTTTTTCAGATATTTTTGAGGATTTTTTTAGTGAAGGCTTTGGTGGTGGTGGGAGAAGATCAAGAAGATCTAATAACCGTGGCTCTGATTTAAGATATGACCTGTCTATAAGTCTAGAAGAAGCTTATGCCGGAAAAAAACAAGATATTAAATTCTCAACATCTGATAGATGCGATACTTGTAGTGGTTCAGGATCTAAACCAGGTCAAAGTGCAAGCACATGTTCTATGTGTGGTGGTCACGGACAAGTTCGTTCTAGCCAGGGTTTTTTTACTGTGCAGCAAACTTGCCCTCAATGTGCCGGTTCTGGTGAACAAATAACTAATCCCTGCACGAGTTGTGGTGGTCAAGGTAAAAAACAAGCAAGCAAGAGACTTTCTGTAACTATTCCAAAAGGAGTAGACGATGGAACTAGAATTAGATTATCTGGCAAAGGGGAAGCAGGTTCCAGGGGAGCTAGTAATGGTGATCTTTATTTATTTATAAATGTAAATTCTCATGGACTTTTCAAAAGATCTGAAGAGAATTTATTTTTTGAATGTCCAATTTCTATCGCAGATGCAGCACTTGGAACTGAATTAAAGATACCAACAATAGACGGTGGAAAAGCTAAGATAAAAATCCCAGCTGGAACACAAAGTGGTAAACAATTTAGACTCAGAGAAAAAGGAATGCCTTTAATGAGAGGTAATGACTATGGAGATCTATACGTCCAAGTAAATACTGAAGTACCAGTATCTTTAAATAAGGAACAAAAAGAATTACTTGAGAAATTTAGAGAAATTGAAAATGAGAAGTCAAATCCAAGTATTAAAAAATTTTTTAAAAAAGCAAAAAGTTTTTGGAAAAATTAGATGAAAAAAAAAATTAAGTATTTTATTTTTGCAGCTATTTACATATTAGCGATTATTGTTCTAGGTGCTTATTTCTATAAAGAAGGAATTGGTATAATATAATCAAGTTGGAAGATTTAAAAAAAAAAATTGCTAAAGGATTAGACCTTCACAAAAAAGGTAAAATCGATGAGTGTTTAAAGTATTATCACCAAGCTCTCATGATAGATAACGAAAACCCCCAACTGTTATTTTTAATTGGTACAGCATATTTGCAAAAAAATAATTTCATAAACTCAATAACTTATTTTGAAAAAACAATAGATTTAGATCGTAATAATTTAGGTGCTTATAATAATTTAGGTGGAGCACTTCAAAATTTAAAAAAATATGAGAATGCAATTGATATTTATAAAAAGTTATTATTAATTAAACCAAATTTTTCTGATGGATATAATAATATTGGTACATGTTTAGTTCATTTAAAAGATTATAATAACGCCATTAAAAACTTTGAAAAAGCTATATCATTAAATCCAAAAGATTATGTTGCATATAATAATATAGGATTAATTGAAAAAGAATTTTCTAATTATAATAAAGCATTGGAAAATTTTAAAAAATCAGTCGAAATAAATGAAAATTATTATTTAGCATTAAACAACTTAGGTAATACTTATCTAGAAATAAAAAACTATGAATTAGCAAAAAAATATTTCAAAAAATTATACGAGATCTATCCAAATTATGAATTTATTTTGGGAAAATTAATCTATTCTAAGATGTTTCTGTGTGAATGGCATGAGCTTAATTTTTTAGTAGATCAAATGAAAACAGCTTTAGACGAAAACAAAAAAGTTATTGCACCATTTATTCTCTTAGCTTTAATTGATAGTCCTGAATTACAACTTAAAAGTTCAAAAATTTTTTCTAAGAACAAACTAGTAAACACAAAAGTTAATTCTAAAAGTAAGAAAGAAAGTGGAAAAAAAATAAAAATTGGATATTTCTCGCCTGATTTTAGAAATCACCCTGTGCTTCATTTGATAGAGGATATTTTTAAATATCATGATAAGTCAAAATTTGATGTTTATGCATTTTCGTTAGAACCAAACAAAAATGATTATATGACAGATAAAATAAAGCCATATTTTACGGAATTTTTAGAGATTAAAAATTTATCAAATACATCTATTTTTGAGTTAGCTCATAAAATTGGACTTGATATAGTTATAGATCTTTGTGGATATACAGCTCTTAATAGAGCAGAAATTTTTTCTAACAGATTGGCCCCAGTTCAGATAAATTTTCTTGGTTATCCAGGAACAATGGGTGCAGAATACATTGACTATATCATAGCAGATAGAGATATAATTCCAGAAAATGAAAAAAAAAATTATTCTGAGGATATTGTTTATCTACCAAATTGCTACCAACCTAATACTGAATTTAAAAATATTACAAAAGATAATTTGAGAAAAGTAGATTATAATATTCCAGAAAATAAAATTGTTTATTGTAATTTTGGGCCAAGTTATAAAATTACTCCAAAAATATTTGATCTTTGGATGGATATTTTAAAAGAGGTTCCAAATAGTATTCTGTGGTTATTAGAAACTAATATATCAACCTCAAAAAATATTATAAAAGAAGCAATTAAAAGAAATATTTCTGAGGAAAGAATTTTATTTGGAAAATATCTACCTCATGAGCAACATTTAAAAAGGATTTCTTTAGGAGATATTTTTTTAGATACATATCCATACAATGCACACACAACAGCTAGTGACTCTATTAAAGTAGGTGTTCCGATCATTACTTTAAAAGGAAGATGTTTTGCATCGAGGGTTTGCTCTAGTATTTTAAAACAGGCGAAAATGGAGGAATTAATCACTAAATCCTTCAAAGAGTTTAAGGATAAAGCAATTAATTTAGGGAAAAATGAACAAAAATTAATAAACATTAAGGATCAAATTAAAAAAAATTCTCTTAATTCATCTCTCTTCAAACCAGAAAAATTCACAAAAAATTTAGAGGAAATATATATGAGATTAATTTAAATAATTTTAGAATCTTGTAATTATTTTTTCATCTTGCTAATTTAATGAAAACATCTCCCATACCGCCTTGAACCTGATCCAGCGGTGCACTATTTCTTAATTCACAATAAGCTCCAGTAAATTCATTTTTATCTATAGCTGTAATACTTTGTTCATTGCATTTAGATGAATTATGGAAAAGACCAATGACAAGTCTGTTATTTATTGAAACTACTTGGTTATTATCTAAATCATCTCCAATGCAGAAATAATTTCTATTTACTTCTCTAGGAAAATCTTTTTTCCCACATGGGTTTTTGATAGTTAAGACTGAAAACTCTTTTTCTCCATCTAAGAATTTATACTTCATGTTTTTGACTTGAGAATATTTCATTAAATCACATGAACATGGAAAACAGCATTTATAGTAAAAACCGCATATTTTTTCTCCATTTTCCTCACTTTTTAAATATACAAAATCTGGATTACTATTTGGAGATATTAACGAACCTGAAACTGCGCAATATAATTTATTATATTCTATAAAGTCTTGATAAGTAATTTTTTTATCTAAAATATGTTTAAAAAATTTTGGACCAGCTGCATTTCTGTTTTGATCAGGAAAAATCTCAATCCAATCTTTTACAAGATCCTCATAGTAATTAAAGTCTTTTGAATATAATGGTTTTGCAAAACAAAAAGTAGTAATTAGCGAAAATATAAAAATAGTTTTTAGAATTTTAATTTTTTTACGAAATATATCTAGATTTTCTATCATATTATTTCTGTCTAATTTCTATGGTTTTGTTAAAATCATTTATATTAAATGTTTCTGATAATCCATTAGTCCAAATGACTTCTATAGATATATTTTTTTCACCTTCTCTTATACCATAGTGAGCAACAGGCTCCATTTGACATAAATATCCTGAACCAGCATCTACAGTTTTAGCATGTGTTCTAAGATTAGAACTTAAGATTACAGTTGCTCCTCTTGCAGGTGCTCCATAATTATTTAAAGGTTTAATTCTTACATAATTAAAATCTTTCCTTATATCTGCTTTATACATAGTTAGTGGCTGCATACCGGACTCTCCATGTGAAACTAATAATTCCAAAATTCCATCATCATCTATATCAGCAACAGCTGCACCTGTTCCTAAACCATTAAACTCATAAGCATTTTGAATTTTTATCTCTTCAAAAAATCCATTTTCTTTAATCTTGAATAATTTATTTGGCTCACCAATATTATTCATGAATATCTCGTCATAACCATCGTTATCAAAGTCTGCTGATATTACTGTTCTAATTCTAGTAGGAATATTATAAGTCGGAGTAGCGATATCTTTAAATTTGTTATCTTCTAATACAAAAGCCCTATGATAGCCGTTCCAATTGGATGTAACTATATCTAATCTCCCTCTATATAGTATATCTGACAAAGTTGTACCTCTTCCATTCTCAAATTGATCATCAACTTTATAATCGTTAGCTATATCCTGAAAGAAGCCATCAGAATTATAATATAAAAAATTTTTACCTCTTTCGTTTGCAGCAAATATGTCAGTTTTTCCAGATAAAATATTCCCTGCAACTACAGCTCTACCGCCAGTTATTTTATCAATTTTCAGCTGTTCTGCTAAATCTAATATTTGTCCAGAACTTTGTTCATAAAATCTAGTCGGACCTCCATAATTGGCAACATATATGCCATATTTTCCATCACCATTTCTATCCACACAAACAACAGACCTGCCAGCAGTTAAGTTTAAATTTTTTTTATTAATTCCTTTTTCAAATAAATCAATAAAACCATCACTAGTGTTATCAATCAATCTATCTGAATATTTTTTTTCTCCACTATAGGTATCGGTATTTAAAAAATAAATTTCTTCGAATCCATCTTGGTCAATATCACAAGCAGCAACTCCAATTGTTTTTCTTTTAGCATCATCAAAGATTTCATTTTTATTAATATTTATAAGTTTCCCATTTTGGTAAGACAACGCTAAGTTTGAAAAACCAAACCCAGTAACGACAAATTCAAATTTATTATCTTGATTTATATCAGTAACAGACACACCATAACTCAGTCTAAAATCATTATTATCAATTAGAGATGTTATATCTTTAAAAAAGTCAGCTTTAGATTGATTGATAAACACGAAAAAAATAAAAACCAAAAATAATTTTAAAAGGTATTTAATAACCATAATTGTTGTATATTGTTGAAAAAATATATTAAAATAATTTAATGAGCAAAGTAAATTTAGCGATATCTGGTTGCATGGGACGAATGGGCCAAGAACTGGTAAAATCATCAAGGGTTGATAAAAATTTTAAACTAACAACACTTACAGAAAATAGATTAATAAAAAAAAAAATTTCTGGTATTAAACCTAGTTTTAATAATGAAAATTCCTTCAAAAATGTTGATTTAATTATAGATTTTACTGTCCCTAATTGTACTTTTGAAATTCTTAAAATTGCATCAAAGCTTAATAAAAGAGTTGTTATTGGTACAACTGGATTTACCAAAAAAGAGGAAAGTCTTATTAAAAAGTTTTCAAAGAAAATTCCAATACTAAAAGCTGGAAACATGAGCTTGGGCATAAATTTGTTAATGTATTTAACTGAAATAGCATCTAAATCATTGGGAAATAATTTTTTAAGTAAAGTATATGAAGTTCATCATAAACATAAAATAGACTATCCATCTGGAACAGCGTTAATGTTGGGTAAAGGGATTGCTGTTGGCAAAGATAAAGATTTTTACAATTTATTTGGAAAAAAATATCTAAATAGAAAAAGTTTTCCTTATGGAAAAAAAATAAATTTTAACTCAATACGAAAAGGTAAAACAGTTGGTGAGCACGAAGTCAAATTTTCAAGTGGCAAAGAAATTATTACATTAAATCATGAAGCATTTGATAGGACTTTATACAGTGAAGGAGCTTTGACAGCTGGAAAATGGTTAATGAAAAAAAAACCTGGTCTATATTCTATGCGTGATGTTTTAAATTTTAAATGAGTGAGGAGCAAAGAGCAAAAATTGTTCTTCGAATTTTAAACAAAATATATCCAAAGACACCAATACCTCTTAAGCACAGAAATATTTTTACTTTACTAGTCTCTGTTTTATTATCTGCACAGTGCACAGACGTAAACGTTAACAATGTTACAAAAAATGTTTATCCAAAATACAATAAACCTGAACACTTTGTTAAGTTAGGAAGAAAAAAAATTGAAAAACTAATAAGAAGTATTGGTATTTTTAGAATTAAAGCAAAAAGTGTTTATAATTTATCAAAAACTTTAGTTGAAAAATATAAAGGGAAAGTTCCAAAAACCTTTGAACAACTTGAAGATTTACCGGGTGTTGGACATAAAACAGCAAGTGTAGTGATGTCTCAAGGTTTTGGATATGCTGCTTTTCCAGTAGACACTCATATACATAGGCTGGCACAAAGGTGGGGTTTAACTAATGGAAAGAATGTAGTCCAAACCGAAGAAGATCTTAAAAGACTATTTCCTAAAAAATATTGGAATAAGTTACATCTTCAAATTATTTACTATGGAAGAGAATACTGCAAGGCAAGAGAATGCTATGGTTTATCTTGTAAAATCTGTACTAGTTGTTATCCTAAGAGAAAAAAACCAGTTATAACCAAGAAAGCATAAATAATGAAAATATTAGGAATTGGAAATGCAATTGTAGATGTAATTTGTAAAGTAGAAGACGATTTTATAACTAAAAATAATCTGACTAAAAGTACGATGAAATTAATTTTTGATGACAAAGAATTTAAAGATTTACTATCTAATCTGAAAATAGAAAAAACTGTTTCAGGTGGTTCTGTTGCTAATTCAATTGTTGGATTATCTCAACTTGGAAATGAAGTTGGATTTATAGGTAAAGTAAATGATGATGATCTTGGTGGAAAATACGAAGATGGTTTGAAACAGGAGAGTGTTAAATATATTTATTCAAAAAAAAAAGAAGAGTTACCAACTGGAACTTGTTTAATATTAGTTACACCCGACTCTGAAAGAACAATGTGTACTTTTTTAGGAACTGCAGGTAAAATAAATGAAAATGATGTTAGTTCGGATGCAATAAAACAAAGTGAAACAATACTTCTAGAAGGTTATCTTTGGGATGAAGGAGAACCCAAAAAAGCTTTTGAAAAAGCAATTCAGAGTGCAAAAAAAGTTGCTATGTCATTATCGGATCAATTTTGTGTTGATAGACATAAGCCTCACTTCTTAGATTTAGTTAAAAATAAATTAGATATAACTTTTGCCAATGAACAAGAAATAATGTCTCTGATAGATGCAAAATCTTTTGATGAAGTAATTAATTTCTCTAAATCGCTTGGCAAAATAATTGTTTTAACAAGAGGTGAAAAAGGTGCAGTTGCAATTAGTGGAGATGAGGTTGCTGAATGTGGAATAAAAGAAGGTCTTAAAATTGTTGATTTAACTGGTGCTGGTGATCTTTTTGCGGCAGGCTTTTTACATGGTCATGTGAATAAAATGTCACTGAAAGAAAGCTTGGATAAAGGGACTGAAATGTCCTCTAAAGTTATACAACAAATTGGGGCAAGACTTTAAAAATTATTTTTTTTTTCTTTTAAAGCTACCTTTCCCTTTTTTAGGTTTAACAACACGAGTTTTATATTTTGGTGATAATAGATTTTTTGCAATTAGATTTTTTTTTTTCATTAAATAATATAACCAGACTTTAAACTCTTAATAAAAGTTTTATCGTTAAATATATTATTAATTTTTTTTCTTAGTCTATAGATATGTGTTTCAACTGTGTGGGTTTCTAATTTTGAATTATGACCCCACACCTCGGTTTGCAATTTACTTATATTTACGGGCTTTTTGGCATTATTTAAAAATATTAAAATATTTGCCTCTCTTTCTGTTAAATTTAAACTAATTTCATTTTTATGCATTCTTCTTGAATTTAAATTTAATTTATAATTCCCCAAGTTGATTTCAGATTGTTGACTATATTTTTTCTTTAAAAATTTAATATTAATGTTTTCAATTAATTTATTTATATCAACTGGAAGTTTATTAACAATGATTTGTTCTTCCACATCTTTTTTTTTATCCGATATTATAAGATAATTTTCTAACGAATTAAAGTTAAGTTCTTTTAATTTATTTATTTTAATTAAATTAAAGTTTAAATAATTTTCAATTTCACTTAGAATTTCGTATAAAACTTTAAAATCGTAAATTACTAAAGTTTGATTATTCATATATAATGCAGAATATGACAATTATATTAAAAAATAAAGTGACACTTCTTTTTGATGATTTTACTTTTAAATGCTCGATCGGTAAGAAAGGATTAGTTAAAGATAAGATTGAGGGTGATAAAAAAACGCCTATTGGTGTATTTTCACTAGGAAATTTATACTATAGAAAAGATCGCAATGTTAGACCATCTACTAAATTAAAATGTATTCCAATCAAAAAAGATATGGGGTGGTGCGATGATGTTAGAAGTAAAAAAAATTATAACAAAATAATTAAAATTAAAAAAAAGAATGTTCGTTATGAAAAATTATTTAGAAAAGATTACAAATATGATTTTTTAATCCCAATTAATTATAACACAAAAAAAACAATAATTGGTAGAGGTAGTGCAATTTTTATCCACCTAACAAAAAAGTTGAAACCAACATTAGGTTGTGTAGCGCTCAAACAAAAAGACTTTTTAATATTATTAAAACTTATAAATAAAAATACAAAAATTAAATTAAACTAATTTCGTTGGCCAAAAATATTAGAACCAATTCTTAAATATGTTGCTTGAAAATCTATAGCGCTTAAATAATCCGAGGACATTCCCATACTTAAATCTGTTAATTTTATTTTTTTATTTAATTCATTCATTTCAGAGAAGTATTTAGTAGAGTCTTCATCAAAGGGTGGAATACACATTGTACCTACTATATCGAGGCCCAAACTCTTAGAAAAATTGTAAAAATCTGTAAGATCATTCTTTAATATTCCTGATTTTTGATTTTCCTCACCAAGGTTTATTTGAATAAATATTTTTGGTTTTACACTTTGTTTATTTTGTTCATCTGCAATTTTTTTGGCCAGTTTTTCACTGTCTAAAGAATGAATAAAATCAAAAATTTTAACTGCAAATTTAACTTTGTTTGTCTGTAGCTTACCAATTAAATGTAATTTTAATTTATTATTTTTGTTTTTGATTTCTGTCCATTTTTCTACTGCCTCCTGAACTTTATTTTCTCCAAAATCTATATGACCATAATTTATTAATGGTAATATATGTTCTATTTTAAAAGTTTTTGAAACTGCAATTATTTTAGGTATTCTATTTTTTTCTTTCAATTCTAATAATTTAGATTTGATTGAAGCTTGAATAGATAATAAATTTTGAATAGTAAAATGCATAAAATAGATTTCAAAAAATATTACTTTATAGAAAAATTTAATAAAAGTAACATTGATAAACAAGACAAAAATACTACAATTATATACAGAAATTATAAAAAGAAATATGATCAAAGTGAAATTTTAAAATTTAAAAATTTTTGCAAAAAAAGAGGACTTAAATTTTTTCTTTCAAATAATATTAAATTATCAATCAAATTAGATTTAGACGGTGCTTATATCCCTTCATTTAACAATGAATATTCTCATCTTAGTTATTTAATGAAAAATGACTTCATGCTTATAGGATCAGCTCATAATTTAAAGGAAATTAGAGTTAAGGAAAAACAGAAGGTTAAAAAAATTTTTATTTCATCAATATTTAAAGAAAACAAAAACTTCTTAGGTTTAAATAGATTTAAAATAGTCTCTAATCTCTCAAGAATTAAAGTTATAGCTTTAGGGGGTATCTCAAAAAATAATAAAAAAATGATTAAACTTACAAAGTCAGTTGGCTTTGCAGGAATATCATATTTTGAAAACAAAAAAAAAGGCCCCTAAAAAGAGGCCTTTTTATTAAGTATTTTAAACTTCTAATTAAAACGCAAATTTGAAGTTTATTTCGTAAGCACTGTTATCAGCAGTAGATGTTCCAGCTACGTTATCCATATTTCCGTACGTACCTGAGATAGTCATACCACCTGAAGTATGTGAGAAACTAACAGCAGTTGCTTCTTGATCATCTTTTGCAGTTGCTTCGTAGTCAATGTTTGATGTATTTAATGATACTGATAGATCATCACTTACTGCATAAGATACACCAAAAGCTGTGAAATCTTCGTCAGAAGTACCTGTACCGAAATCAGTTTCGTTTACTTGATAACCAACTGACAATGCACCAGCTGTATAAATTGCAGCTGCCATTGATACGTCAGCTGAATTCGAAGCATCATTATTTTCACCCATAGCTGCATAAACAGTTAGACCTTCAACACCAGTATATTGTATACCATAGTCAACTGATCCATCTACAGCACCAGTAGTGTGAGAAGGAACGTATGAAGCTTTAATTGCTACTCCATCCATTAATGTGTAGTCATACGTGAAAATGTTATGAGTTATTGCTGAACCATTAGCTGGAGTATCTGGAGTTCCTGCATATCCTGCACCCCATGATTCTTCGTTAGCTGATGGAGTTAAGTCATCCCAAACACCCATTACTGAAGTACTACTTCCTCCAACGAATGTTAGTTTACCCATGTCTCCTGTATCAATTGCTAGGGCGTTAAAACCAACACCTGCGCTACCGTCAAGCTCAACGCTATGAGTAACAGTAAAACCGTTATCCATTTCACCGCTTGCAGAGAAACTAATTGAATCAGACATTGACCAACCATTACCTTTGTTACCGTTATCGGCACCAGCTAATGTAATTTGGCTAGTAGCTGACATTGAGAAGTCTGCAGCTTGCGCTGAAGATGCTACTAATGCAGTACCTAATGCTGTCAATCCTACTTTTTTTAGATTGTTCATATTATTACCTTTCGTTAATTGTTTAATATTAAACAGTGAATATTTATCAATAAATTAGGATTATTTTCTTTAATTATGAATATTATTTGTAAATTTTAAAGAAGTGTTGCATATTTACATCACCTATAATTGTTGTTTTATGGGTATTATTTAAGAAATGTTAAAAATATCCTTTTAATTTTTGCATTTTTTAAAATAAAACAATCTATTAGATAAATTTATGGCATTTTTAAAAAAATTAGCACTTTTCCTCATAATAGGACTTACTCTAGTTTCATTGATATCTTGTGAGGGTATGCCTGGAGGAGATGCTCGAGAAAATCCACCTGATCCTGATTTGAGGGTAAAGAAAAATCTTGAAGAAGGAAGAGGTTTTAGACTGCAGAATGCTTTCAAAAATAATAAAGGTGGAGACTTTATGTTTGCAAGTTCAAATGAACTTTGGAGAGCTTCTTTGGATATAATAGATTTTATGCCTCTATCATCTGTAAATTATAGCGGAGGTATTATTGTAACAGATTGGTATTCAGATGGAAAAAATCTTAATGAGGCCGTTAAAATCTCCATAAGATTCTTATCAAATGAAGTAAGGGCGGATGCACTCGATATTAAGATTTTTTATAAAAAATGTAATCAAATGGCATCTTGTGAAGTCACACAAAAAAAAGGTTCACTTTTAGTTGAACTAAAAAGGGAAATTTTAAGTAAAGCTACAATTTATAAAAAAGAGAAAAAAGACAAGAATTTTAAAGAGTACAAAGGTTCGAAGAAACTGTCTAATTAACCCATTAAATAAAATTTAAGTGAATTCCGAAAGATATAATTTTAAAACTGTTGAGATTAAATGGCAAAAGAAATGGGCTGAAAATCGTTTATTTTCCTCAAAAATAGATCATTCTAAAGAAAAATTTTATTGTCTTGAAATGTTTCCATACCCATCAGGAAAAATCCATATGGGACATGTAAGAAATTATACAATTGGTGATGTTTTATCGAGATATAAAACATTAAAAGGATTTAATGTTCTTCACCCCATGGGCTGGGATGCTTTTGGAATGCCAGCAGAAAATGCAGCTAGGGAAAACAATTTAGATCCAAAAGAATGGACAAATAAAAATATATCTACAATGAAAGAACAATTAAAAAGACTTGGACTTTCTATTGATTGGGAAAGAGAAATATCAACCTGTTCTGAAGAATATTATAAACACCAACAATTATTTTTTTTGGAGCTTTTTGAAAAGGGGCTAGTTTACAGAAAAGAAAATTATGTTAATTGGGACCCAGTAGATCAAACTGTACTTGCGAATGAACAAGTCATTGATGGTAAGGGCTGGAGATCAGGCGCTGTTGTAGAACGAAAAAAACTAAATCAGTGGTTTTTTAACATTTCTAAGTTTTCTCAGGAACTTCTTGATGGGTTGGATAAATTAAAACAGTGGCCTAACAAAGTAAAGGTAATGCAAAAGAACTGGATTGGCAAATCATTTGGTTGTGAGATTGCATTTAAAACTGAAGGTGATTTACCTGTTAAAGAAATCAAATGCTTTACAACAAGACCTGACACATTGTTTGGTTTTTCTTTTTTAGCATTATCTGTAGATCATGAAATTTCAAAATTCTTTTCCGAAGATTTGAAATTTCAAGAATTTAAAAAAGAATGTTCAAAAACGGGAACTACAGAGGAAGCAATTGCTATTGGTGAAAAAATAGGTTTTAAAACTAACCTTATGGCTATAAATCCTTTAAATCCATCACAAAAAGTACCAGTTTTCTTCGCTAATTTTGTATTAATGGATTATGGGTTTGGCGCTGTATTTGGATGTCCAGCACATGATCAAAGAGATTATGATTTTGCCAAAAAATATGATCTCAATATAAAAACTGTAGTAAGACCTGAAGAACAAGATGACAAGTTTATTGTTGAAAAAGAGGCTTATTCAGGATCTGGAGTTATAATAAATTCTGAATTTTTAAATGGACTAAGAGTTCCTGAAGAATCAATTATAAAAACAATCGAAATATTAGAAGAAAAAAATATTGGCAAAAAGAAAATTAATTTTAGATTAAAAGATTGGGGTGTGTCTAGACAAAGATATTGGGGATGTCCAATTCCTGTTGCCTATGATGAAAATGGAAGCGTAACAGCTATACCAAAGAAAGATTTACCAGTTACACTTCCAGAGAAAGTAGATTTAAATTCAAAAGGGAATCCGTTAGATTTTAAAGAAGATTGGAAGAATGTAATAATAAATGGAAAGAAATTTACAAGAGAAACAGATACTTTAGACACATTTGTATGCTCCTCATGGTATTATCTTAGATTCTGTTCACCAACAGAAAGTGAATATGGATTTAAAAAAGAAGATATTGATTATTGGATGCCAGTAGACCAATATATAGGTGGTGTTGAACATGCAATCTTACACTTGCTTTATTCCCGTTTTTTTATGAAAGCTATTGGATATAAAAATCAAAATTTTAAATTTGATGAACCATTTGAAGGTCTATTTACACAGGGAATGGTTTGTCATGAAACATATAAAGATCAGAATAATAATTGGTTAAGTCCTGATCAAATAGTATTAACTGGTGACAAATATCATAAAAAAGATGAGCCAGAAAATATTGTGAAAATTGGACCATCAGAGTCAATGTCTAAATCAAAAAAAAATGTGATTGATCCAGAAAATATAATGAATAGTTATGGAGCTGATGCTGTAAGATTGTTTATCTTGTCTGATAGCCCACCAGAAAAAGATGTTCAATGGTCCGAGCAGGGTATGAACGCATCTTATAAATTTTTACAAAAGTTATGGACACTTCACAATAAAGTAAAAGTCAAAATACAAAATAATTTGGACTTGGCTGGATCTGAAAAGGACTTAGAAAATTTTACGAACCATATGATTAGTAAGATAACAAATAATCTTGAAAATTTTAGTTACAATGTAATTATTGCAAATATTTATGAAACATATAACTTTTTAAATAAAGAAATTGAAAAAGAAATTGATTCTAAGAAGCTTAAAGAAAACTACATAAAAATATTAATTTTGTTTTCGCCTGCAATCCCACATTTTTCATCAGAGTGTTTTGAAGATTTAGGATATAATGATGAAGTACAATGGCCTAAAGCCAATTTAAGCTTCGTAAATAAAGATAAAATAGATTATGTTGTTCAAATTAATGGAAAAAAAAGAGCTATTTTAAATGATAATAGAGACATTGATCAAGAAAGTCTTTTACTGAAGATAAAATCAAATAAGATAGTATCAAAGTATATAAAAGATAAGTCAATTAACAAGGTTATATTTGTTAAAAATAGATTAATTAACTTATTAACACATGAGTAATTTTTTTATGCGATATCTAGCTGTTTTTTCTTTAATAATGCTCTCGGCCTGCTCATATAAACCTATATTTTCTGAAAATAATTATAATTTTGAAATAAACACAATAATATTTAGTGGAGAAAAATATATTAATAGAATTATTAAAAATAAGCTTGATTTAATTAAGAAAGAAGAAGAACAAGGTAAAAAAAAATATAATCTTTTAATAAATTCAAATAAAAAAAAATTAATTGTTTCTAAAGATTCAAAAGGCGATCCTCTTAAATTTGATCTAATCGTTACAACATATTATGAAATTAATTATGAAGAAGAACTATTATTTAAAAAAGTAGTTATAAAAAATAAAGTTTATAATAATGACGTAGATAAATTTAAGCTAGAGCAAAACGAAAAAATAATTTTAGAAAATTTATCTGAAAAAATTAGTGAAACTATAATTTCATCAATATTAAATTTGGATGATAATTAAAAATTTTGAAATAAATAAATTCAATAAATCTAATTCTAATTTTCATTTAATTTATGGCATCAATGAGGGCATAAAGCAAGATTTGATAAATAATATTTATTTAAAAGGGTATGAAGGAGATATTTTTAAGTATGAGGAGCGAGAAGTTTTAGATAATATTGATGAGTTTATTTCAAATTTATTAACAAAGTCATTGTTTAGTAATAAAAAAATAATCATCATTTCAAGAGCTACAGATAAACTACATACTTTGATTAATGATTTGTTTGATAGAGAAATTTCAGAAACAAAAATTATCATCAAATCTTCAGTTTTGGAAAAAAAATCAAAACTTAGGAATTTATTTGAAAAAGAAGATCAACTAATTTGCACACCTGTTTATGAAGATGACTCGATAGCGTTAAATTTCGTTATTCAAAATTTTTTGAAAGTAAATAATTTAAGTTTATCACAAGAGATTAAAAACATCCTCATAGAAAGATCAAAGGGAGATAGGATTAATTTAAAAAATGAATTATCTAAATTAAAAAATTTGTCATTAAGTAAAAGTAAAATAAGTTTAGAGGATGTAAATAAACTCTCAAACCTTGCAGAAAATTATAGTGTGTTTGAATTATCGGATAACTATTTAGCTAAAAATTCTAAGAAAGTATCTAACATACTTAATGAGAATAATTATTCATCTGAAGACTGTATTCTAATTATAAGAACAATATTAAATAAATCTAAAAGGCTTTTAAAAATACGAAATGAAATTGATAAAAATACTAATATTGATCAAGCAATTTCTAGCTTTAAACCACCTATATTTTGGAAAGAAAAAGATATTGTTAAAAAACAAGCTCAATCGTGGTCAACTAATGAAGTAAAAGAAATCATATTTAAAATAAATGACTTGGAAGCTTTAGTTAAAAAAAATAGCACAAATTCAATGCTTTTTGTCTCTAATTTTGTAAGTAATTACTAGTAATTTTGCTTAATAATAGTTGCCAATCTGTCAAGCTGGTCGGCCTCTTTATATTCTAAGGTAATAGTTCCAGAATTATTTCTTTTATTTTTAACAAAAACTCTCATTCCAATTTTATCTGTTAACTCCTCTTCAAGACTTACAATATTTGGATCTTTTTTCTTTGAAGAACTATTGGAACTAGATTTCAACATTCTTACCAAATTTTCAGTTTGTCTAACTGATAATTTTTTTGAAATAATTTTCTTTGCTAAAAGAATTGCATTGTCTAATCCGACTAAAATTTTTGCATGTCCTTGAGATAATTTTTCATCAATTATAAATTCTATAATTTCTTGGGGAAGGGATAAAAGTCGTAAACAATTTGAGATATGAGCTCGACTCTTGCCTATAAATTTAGAGACTTTATCCTGGTCGTAACTGAATTCATCAATTAATCTTTTATAACCTTCAGCCTCCTCGATTGGATTTAAATCTTTTCTTTGAACATTTTCGACAATGGCAAATTCTAATGATTTAAGATTATCAGCATTAATTATAATTACTGGAACTTCATGAAGCCCTGCATATTGGGCTGCCTGCCATCTTCTTTCTCCAGCTATTATTTCAAATTTACCCTCTTCATATGAAGATGGTCTTACTATGATAGGTTGGATAATTCCTCGCTCTCTTATAGAGTTAGTTAATTCCTCTAAACTAACTTCGTCAAATTTTTTTCTAGGTTGATACTTGTTTCTAATTAAAGAACTTATTGAGATATTTTTTTTGTCGTCGATTTGTTCACTATCCCCTATTAAGGAAGATAGCCCTCTTCCAAGTCCTTTTTTTGATTTAAACGGATTAATCATGCTGCACTCTCCACTTGTTTATCTTGGTTTAAAAATTCTTCTGTAAAATTTAAGTATGCTTTGCTGCCTGGACAAGTTTTGTCATAAATAAGAACTGGTACACCATGTGAGGGCGCCTCTGATAGTCTGACATTTCTTGGTACTGCTGTAATGTAAACTTTATCTTTAAAATAGTTCCTTGCTTCTGTTTCTACCTCTCCTGATAATTTATTTCTCTTATCATACATAGTTAAAAGTATTCCTCTTATGTCTAAAGATGGATTTAAGTTTGACTTTATCCTCTCAATTGTTTTCATAAGCTGAGTGAGACCTTCTAAAGCAAAAAATTCTGTCTGAAGTGGTACCACTAGTGCATCGGATGCTACCAATGCCATAATTGTAAGCAGACTTAAAGACGGAGGGCAATCAATTATGATATAGTCATATAATGGCTCAGAATTGTTTAAAATCAGGGTTAATTCTTCTTTCAATTTAAAGGCTCGACGACTATCGCCTGCTGTTTCCACCTCAAGTCCAGACAAATCAACATTTGAAGATATCAAATCTAAATTTTTAAAGCTTGTAGACTGTATTACCTCTGAAATTTTTCTATTTCCATTCAATACATTGTAAATTGTTTGATCGGAACTTGTGGTGTTGGATAATCCAAGACCTGTTGTAGCATTACCTTGTGGATCAAGATCAACTATAAGAATTTTTTTTCCCTTCATCGATAAACCAGCAGCGAGATTGATGACAGTGGTTGTCTTACCGACTCCTCCTTTTTGGTTTATAACTGAAATAATTTTTCTATTCATATTTTTTTTTTAAATTTGAAATTTTTACTACTGATGACTCTTCACTTGTAAGACTTTTCATTTCCTCTAAGTCAAATTTCCATTTCATGGAGACATCTTTTAAAATTTTTTTTCCACTTTTTCCTAAATACATGACTATGTATTTAAAATTTTTGAAATTCTTTGTGGCTATATTAAAAATCACTGGCAATGGTTTAAATGCTCGACAAATTATTACGTCAGTAACTAAGTTTTTCTCCTCAAAAATATTTTTTTGATAAATTTTAGCTTCTAATTTAAATTTTTTTGCCATCTCTTTTAGGAAATTGCTTTTATGATAACTCTTTTCATAAAAAATTAGCTTAAAACCTTGCTTTTTAGGTTTCATCAAAATACCCAAAACTATACTAGGAAGCCCAGCACCAGAGCCAAGGTCAGTGCATACACCTATATCATTTTTATCAATAAAATCAATAGTTTGTGCACTATCATATATATGCCTTGTATTTATTGACTTTTCTGTGCTTGAACTTATCAAATTTATTTTCTTATTTGTACTTAAAATTGATTTTGAGTAGTCCTCTAGCTCCTTAATTGTTTCACGTGAAACATTTGGAAGGTGAATTTTATCAGTTTTAATTATTTTCGAATCAATCAAGCTATATGCTTAATAGACTTTCTTTTGACATGAGACAACAAAATATATACTGCTGCTGGAGTTATCCCGTCTATTCTGAGTGCTTGACCAAGTGTTTTTGGCTTTACTTCCTTAAATTTTGACTTAACTTCATTTGATAATCCAGAAAATTGGTCATAATCTATATTTTCTGGTATTTTAAGATTTTCATCTCTTTTATATGCTAAAATATCTGCATCTTGCTTCTTCAAATATCCTTTATAATGAGCTTTAATCTCAATTTGCTCATCGATTTCACGTGAAACATATTTAATTTCTGGCCAAATTTCCCTAATTTTAATCATATTAACTGACTTTTGGCTCAATATTTCTAATGCATTTCTTTTAACCCCATCTTTAGCAATATTAATTCCAAATTTAGATGCTTTTGAGGGGGAAATTAGAGAATTTTCCATTTTTTTAAGACTTTTTTCCAATTTAGAAGCTTTCTCTTTATATATAATTTTTCTCTCATCTAGCACAAGTCCAATATCAATTCCTTTTTGAGTTAATCTAAGATCAGCATTATCGGATCTCAAAGATAGCCTATATTCTGCTCTTGAAGTGAACATTCTATACGGCTCTGCAACTCCTTTTGTCACTAAATCATCTATCATAACTCCAATATAAGCCTCTGATCTATCCAAAATAAATGGTCCTTTATTTTTAATAGAGAGAGCAGCATTTATTCCAGCTATCAACCCTTGTGCTGCAGCTTCTTCATAGCCTGTTGTTCCATTTATTTGTCCTGCAAGGTAAAGATTTTTAATTTTTTTTGTCTCTAAAGTTAAGAATAGCTCCCGTGGGTCCACAAAATCGTACTCTATTGCGTATCCAGGCCTTAAAATCTTAACATTTTCTAAACCATTGATATTGTTGCATATTTCTTGCTGTATTTCAGCAGGTAGAGAAGTTGAAATACCATTAGGGTAGATAGTTTTATCGTTTAGACCCTCTGGCTCCAAAAATATTTGATGCTTATGCTTATCAGCAAATTTAACAATTTTATCTTCTATTGAGGGACAGTATCTTGGGCCAACGCCTTGGATACTTCCAGAGTACATAGCACTACTTTTTATATTTTTAGAAATAATATCATGCACTGCTTGATTGGTATAAGTCATCCTACATGAAATTTGTTTATTGATATTTTTTTTTGTAAGGAAAGAAAAAAAATATGGATGTTCATCTGCAAACTGTTCTTCGAGTTTTTCGAAATTAATTGTCGTTGCATCCAATCTTGGAGGTGTTCCTGTTTTTAATCTTCCTATTTTAAAATTATATTTTTCTAACTGCTCACTTAATCCTGTTGAAGGTTTTTCATTAAATCTTCCAGCAGGTGTTTTTTCTTCACCAATGTGAATTAAACCATTTAAAAAAGTTCCAGTTGTTAGGATTACTTTAGATGTTAGTACTTTATTACCTTCTTGTGTTATAAAACCGATTATATTGTTTTTTTCAAAAATAAACTCTATTACAGGATCAGAAAAAATGCTTAAATTACAGTAATTTACAAGTTTTTCTTGCATATATTTCTTGTATAATGATCTATCACTTTGTGTACGGGGCCCACGCACTGCAGGGCCTCTGCTTCTATTCAATAATCGAAATTGTATTCCTGATTTATCTGCAACTTCGCCCATTACGCCATCTAGTGCATCTATCTCTCTAACAAGATGACCTTTACCCAATCCCCCTATAGCTGGATTACATGACATCTCACCAATAGTATCAAATTTATGTGTAAATAGGGCTGTATTTACTCCCAATCTCGCAGATGCTGCTGCAGCTTCACAGCCAGCATGCCCACCGCCAATTACAACTACATCAAATGATAACTCTTTCTTCATAGCTTTAATTTATTATTGATCTTAAAATTTACAAGGAAACACTTAAAAATGTCTAAAAATCAAGTATATTCAGTACTTATTTGCCTATACAAAAATCGTTAAAAATAGACCCTAATATTTCTTCAACATCTACTTTACCAACAATCATTCCTAAATGTCTGGTTGCCAATCTTAAATCTTCTGCAGCTTTATCAAAATCTTCTTGGGAGTTTTTTTCCTCGAATTTGATTAAATTTTGAACACAAGCTTCTAAACTTTGTCTATGTCTTTCTCTCGTAATTAAAGTTTCGTTTGAACTAATAAATTTATTTTTTAGTTTATCTTTAATTCTATTTATTAACTCATCTAAGTTTGTTTCATTTTTAACTGATAAAAAAATTGGATTAAACTTTTCAATTTGTTGATTAATATCTTTAAAACCAAGATCTATTTTATTAATTACAATTATTGATTTTTCACTAACCAAATCGTTCAAAAATCCAGTAAAATTAACACTTTTTGGCTCAATTACTATTATGTTTAAATCAGCATCCTCAGCACGTTTAAGGGCTAATTTAATTCCTTTTTTTTCTATCTCATCTTGAGATTTTCTAATCCCAGCACTATCAGAAATCACAACAGGATAACCATCTAAATTTAAATGAGCTTCGATAACGTCTCTTGTCGTTCCTGCAATTTCTGAAACAATAGCTACATCACGATCGGAAAGATAATTAAGCAAAGAAGATTTTCCTGCATTGGCTGGCCCTATAATTGCGATCTTAAAACCTTCTCTAATTCTTTCTCCAACTCTTTGATCGTTCAAAATTTTTTCAACCTCTTTTCTTATTTTTTCAGAATCATTTTTAATATTTTTAATTACATCGGCAGGAAGATCCTCCTCTGGAAAATCAATTTT
>CABZNY010000013.1 GCA_902527265.1 uncultured Pelagibacteraceae bacterium
GATGATATTGAAAATGGAAAGATTACTTTTAAAAAGTATTTTCATGTTGGTATCGCAGTTGATACTCAACATGGACTTATGGTTCCTAAAATTAGAGATGCTAATCAAAAAGATATCAATCAGTTAAGTGAGGAATTAAAAAAAGTAAGTGATGATTGTAGAAATTTAAAAATTGATAAAAAAGAGTTCTTTGGAGGATCAATGACTATCACAAGCTTAGGTGGCATAGGTGGTTCGTTTTTTACACCAATAATTAATTTTCCAGAAGTCGCTATACTTGGTGTTGGTAGAAGTTATAAAAAACAGGTATTTATTGATGGTAAATTTGTTCCAAGAACCATGCTTCCACTATCTCTCTCATATGATCACAGAATTATAGATGGTGCTGAGGCTGCGAAGTTTAATAACGAATTAAAAGATAATCTTGGGTCTAATTTTGCATATAACTTGAGTAAATGATTACTAAAATTGAAATACTAGCAGATGATGTGCACGTTCACTTTAATGGAGAAAATTCTGAAATTTTTCCTAATATTTGGCTAAGAGATCATGCAAAAGATGAGCAAAATTGGGATAAAAGGTCTAGCCAAAGGAAAACATTTACGGCAGCTTTAGATATAAATTTAAAAGTTAAAAAGGCAGAAATAATTGAAAATGGAAAATATTTGTGTGTCTCATGGCCTGATTTAGAAAAACCAGTTAAATATTCATCTGAATTTCTAACTAATAATAAAATAAAAAAGAAAAAAGAAATAAAATCTAATTTAAAAATCTGGAAAGCTAATGAAATAAAAGAAGAAATTTTTTTAGATTATAATTCAATTTTATCAAATGAAGGATTTAAATATTTTTTGAAAAATATTCATGACTATGGATTTTCGGTAATTAAAAATTGTGAAACCAATTTAAAGTCTGTTGAAACAATTGCAAATAAAATTGGTTATGTAAGAAACTCTATATTTGGAGGGCTATGGAGTTTTGAGTCAGATGAAAATAAAGCAGATAGCGCATACACTCAAGAAGAACTAAGACCTCATACAGACTCAACGTATAGTAATGACGCTCCAGGATTACAATTATTACTATGTTGTGAATATAATGCTAGAGGTGGTGAATCGATTATGGTTGATGGATTAAAAATAGCAGAAACAATAAAAAAAGAAAACCAGCCGATGTATGAATTAATGACAAGAATAAATGTTAAGGGAAATTATATCGGTGATGGTGTTTATCTTGAGGCTGAAAGACCAATATTTAAGTTAAATGAAAATAATGAAATAGTTCAAGTTAGTTTTAATAATTATGATCGAGCACCATTTAGATTTGAAAAAGATTTAACATTAAAGTTTTATGAAGCGATAAAAGAATTTGATCTTATTGCTAATAATAAAGATTATCAGTGGCGACATATCCTTAAACCTGGAGAACTTCTAATATTTAATAATTGGCGAATACTTCATGGTAGAGGATCGTTTAATGGAGTTAGAAAAATGTCTGGATGTTATATTAACAAAGAGGATTTTGACAGCTCTTGTAAGTTAAACGGAATAAATTAATTAATAAAATTATCTAATTAAATATAATGACAAAATCCCTTTCAATGGTCTACGCTCTAGTCACAACTTTTATTTGGGGAACAGCTTTCATCGCTCAAGACACTGGTATGGATAATATTGGTCCATTAACTTTTAATTCAGCAAGATTTATTGTTGGCTTTTTTACAATATTACCACTTGCCTTATTATTTGAGAGGAAGAAAATTAAACTACAAATACTTTCAAAATCAAAACTTTTTATAAAATATTTAGTTTTCATGGGAGTATCCCTGTTTTTGGGAACTTTTTTACAACAAACTGCTCTCCAATATACAAATATTGCAAATGCAGCTTTTTTTACAGTATTTTACGTACCGATAGTTCCGATTTTGTTATTTTTCATCTACTCTAAAAAAGTTCATTGGAGTATATGGCCAGCAATTGGTCTTTGTATCCTTGGTGTATACCTTCTAAGTGATTTTTCTAACTCAGAAATTATGTTAGGTGATGGTCTAGTTATATTGTGCTCAGTATTTTGGGCTTTGCATATAATTTTTGCAGGTAAGTTCATGGAAGAATTTGATATTCCAATGTTTTATGCTGCGCTGCAAGCATTATTTGTTGCAACACTTTCATTAATCTTTTCTTTTATTTTTGAAGAAATAAATATTTCAAAAATATTAATGGAAAGTAGTTCTATTCTTTACGCAGGAGCATTATCAGGCGGTATAGCCTTTACATTACAAATGTATGCTCAAAAAAACATAGAAGAGGCACCAGCAGCAATTATTTATTCTCTCGAGGGAGTATTTGCAGCAGTAGCAGGATGGATTATTCTTAATCAATTTTTAAGTACCAATAACATGATTGGATGTTTATTAATTTTGATTGCAGTAATTTCTTCTCAAATCTCACCTAGTTCTAAAAATTAGCTATAAGCAATTACAAAAAGAATTAAAGCAAGAAAAGTTCTGTAATAAACAAAAATATTTAAATTAAAATTTTTTACATAAATTAAAAAATATTTGATTGTTAAATAAGAAACGATAAATGAAAATATTATTGAATATAAAAATAATATGTTCAAATCTATATTTGCATTCATCATATCTTTCAAACTAAGTATACTTGCTCCTGCTAATGCAGGTATTGATAAATAAAAAGATATTTTTGAGGAATCTACTCTATCGAAATTTAAAAACCTTGAAGCTGTAATTATTATACCTGATCTGCTTACACCAGGTATAACAGCTAAAATTTGAAAAATACCAATGATTAAAATATTTTTTAAACTTAGATTGGTATCAATTTTATTTTTAATACTAAATCGGTCTGCAATAAACAATAAAATACCGAATATTAAAGTTGTCCATGCGATAACTTTTAAACTTCTTAAATTTTCAATCAATCCTGAGGTATAAATAAAATAACCAACAACAATTAATGGAAAAGACCCTAAAATTATAAGTAATAATAAAGACTTATTTCTTAAAATATTTACTAAATCCTTTCTAAAATAAAAAATAATTGCCAAAAGGGAACCTAAGTGAAGACTGATATCAAGTTGAAGCGAACTAATACTAAAGTTCGATATTTTTGATATTATTATAAGGTGGGCAGAGGAACTTACCGGTATAAATTCCGAAAAACCTTGTACAAACGCTAAAATTGATGTTTCTATATATTTTGAAATCATTAAGGACTCTCAATAGATAGTTAAAAGATTCCCTAAATAAGGCAATCATTTAAATGCATGTCAACTATGCATAAAATAGAAAATACAGCAAAATCAATGTTTTTCGAAAATATATGTCAGTATATATTACCTAGTAATACTTTAAGGATTTATGCTTCTGTTGTATAAGCCGATTAAAATGACAAATAAAATGCTTAAGTTTGTGGATATAGGTCAACAAAATCCACCTAAAAGAGATAAATCCAAGAGAAAAGAGGATTTTGGAGAGATTTATAAAGAGTTTATTCATGAAAAAGCTAAAGAACAATCGAGCAGGTGCTCACAGTGTGGTGTTCCTTTTTGTCAGGTTCACTGTCCATTAAGTAACAATATACCTGATTGGTTAAAGTTAACTGCAGAGGAAAGGTATGAAGAAGCTTACCATCTATCCCAAAGTACCAATAATATGCCGGAAGTTTGTGGAAGAATATGCCCACAAGATAGGTTATGTGAAGGAAACTGTGTAATTGAGCAATCGGGACATGGAACAGTAACAATTGGTTCAGTTGAAAAATATTTAACAGATAAAGCGTGGGAAAATGGCTGGGTAAAACCAATAAATGTAAAAATTGAAAATGAACAAAGTGTTGGAATTATTGGAGCAGGCCCCGCAGGATTAGCTTGTGGTGAAGAATTACGTAAAAAGGGATATCAAATAACAATATATGATCGGTATGACAGAGCAGGTGGATTGTTAATATATGGAATACCAAATTTTAAATTAGAAAAACATGTGGTTGAGAGAAGAATTAAACTTTTAAAAGAAGGTGGAATAAAATTTGTTCATAATTTTGAGGTTGGTAAAGACTCTACATTGAAAGAATTACAATCAAAACATGATGCCTTATTAATTTCAACAGGTGTTTACAAAGCAAGAGAGGTTAACTTACCTGGAAATGATCTAAGTAATATTTTTCCTGCAATGGAATTCTTAACAGCTTCAAACAAAAAAGGCTTAGGTGATAAAGTCGAAATGTTTGATAACGGAACATTAAATGCTGAAGGTAAAGATGTAGTAGTAATTGGTGGCGGAGACACGGCAATGGACTGTGTAAGAACATCAGTAAGACAAAAAGCCAAATCTGTAAAATGCCTTTACAGAAGAGATAGAGAAAATATGCCTGGATCAGCTAGAGAAGTAGGAAATGCTGAGGAGGAAGGTGTAGAATTTATTTGGTTAAGTAATCCAAAAGAGTTTAGAGGTACTAATAAAGTAAATAGTATTATTGTAGATAAAATGAAATTAACAGATCCAGATGAAAGTGGTAGAAGAAGACCTGTTGCAGAAGAAAACTCAGAATTTGAAATTAGTGCTGATTTGGTAATTAAATCCTTAGGTTTTGATCCAGAAGATTTACCAGTTCTATTTCAGGAACCTAGATTACAAGTTTCACAGTGGGGAACAATAAAAGCTGACTTTGATACCTTGGAGACTAGTATACCAGGTATATTTGCGGCTGGAGACATAGTAAGAGGAGCCTCATTAGTTGTATGGGCTATTAAAGACGGTAGAGATGCTGCGACTTCAATCGAAAGTTATCTTCAATCAAAACAAAAAATGAAGGTTGCATAATGGATATTCAAAACAAAAATCGTAAACTTTTAAAAAAAAATCATGTTTATCATGAAAATATGGAACATGATGCATGTGGGGTAGGTCTTGTTGCATCAACTGAGGGTCTAAAATCAAGAAAAGTAGTCGAATACGGTATCGAGGCTCTAAAAGCTGTATGGCATAGAGGTGCAATTGATGCAGACGGTAAAACTGGAGACGGAGCAGGTATTCATATTGAAATTCCAAATGATTTCTTTGCAGAAAAAATTGAAATAACAGGTCATGAGCACGACAACTCAGATTTATGTGTGGGAATGATTTTCTTGCCAAGAAATGACTTTGGGGGACAGGAGCAATGCAGATCAATTGTAGAAAGTGAATTAACAAAAAAGAATTTTAATATTTACGGATGGAGACAAGTACCTGTGGATCCTTCTGTTTTAGGAGAAAAGGCAGAACAAACTAGACCTGAGATTACACAAGTTCTTTTTACTCATAATGATAAGTCAATTCATGGTAAAGATTTAGAAAGAGCTCTTTATGAAACTCGAAGAAAAATTGAAAAAGAAGCTTTAAGAAATCAATTAAACAATTTTTATATTTGTTCATTCAGCTCGAAATCAATAATTTATAAAGGAATGTTTTTAGCAGAATCTTTATCTGATTTTTATCCAGATTTAAAAGATGAGCGTTTCATTTCACGTTATGCAATTTTCCATCAAAGATTTTCTACTAACACCGCTCCAAGTTGGGATTTGGCCCAACCTTTTAGATCAATTGCTCACAATGGGGAGATAAACACTTTAAAAGGAAATATAAATTGGATGAGAATTCACGAAGAGGAAATGTTTAGTCCTTTGTTTGATGATATGGAAAATTTAAAACCGGTTATCCCTGCTGGTAATTCTGATTCTGCATCATTAGATAATGTGTTTGAATTATTAAATATTTCTGGACATTCAGCACCTTTAGCAAAACTTATGCTAATACCAGATGCTTGGTCAAAAAAAAGTAAAGTTCTTCCAAAAGATCACCAACAACTTTTTAACTTTTTAAATAGTACAATGGAACCTTGGGATGGACCCGCTGCTATAGCTGCAACTGATAATGAGTGGGTTATTGTAGGTAGTGACAGAAATGGACTAAGACCTCTCAGATATACTATCACAAGAGATAAACTTTTGTTTGCAGGTTCTGAAACAGGAATGATCGACCTAAATGAGAAGAAAATTGTTTCAAAAGGAAGACTAGGACCAGGAGAAATTTTGGGTGTGAGAATTGAAAAAGGAAAAGTTTATACAAATAATCAAATAAAGAATTATTTGTCTAAAGAATACAAACATTTTAATAATCAAATAATTGAATTAGATAAATCATTAACTATAGAAAATGAAAAAAGTGAGTTTTTAGGCTCTGATTTAAAAAAGATACAACATTGTTTTGGTTATAGCCTTGAAGACTTGGAGTTAATTTTGCATCCAATGGCAGAGGATGCTAAAGAAGCAACCGGGTCAATGGGAGATGACACTCCCCTTGCAGTTTTATCTGATAAATATAGGCCTCTTTATCATTATTTTAGACAGAATTTTAGTCAGGTGACCAATCCCCCTATAGATTCACTTAGAGAGAATAAGGTGATGAGCTTAAAAACTAGGTTTGGAAATTTAGGAAACATACTAGATTTTTCTAATCTTACAGAGGAAAATATTTATGTTTTAGATAGTCCAATTTTATCAAACACTCAGTTTGAAAAATTTATAAAGTATTTTGGAGATAATTATAAAATTTTAGATTGCACATTTAATACTGATCAAACTTTAGAAGAGGCCATTGAATTATTAAAAAATAACGCTGAAAAAGCAGTTAGAGAAGGCAATACTCAACTTATTTTGTCTGATAAAAATATATCTGAATTAAAATTACCAATGCCAATGCTGCTATGTATTGGTGCAATAAATACTCATTTAATAAAATTAGGCTTAAGAGGCTATGCATCAATTAATGTACAAACAGGAGATGCTCTAGATACCCATTCATTTGCAACATTAATAGGTGTTGGAGCAACTACGGTTAATCCTTACCTAGCATTTGATAGTTTGCATCAAAGATATTCAAAAAAGCTTTTTGGGAATTTCTCATTTGATGAATGTGTAACCAGATATATTAAATCAGTAAACCTTGGACTATTAAAAATAATGTCAAAGATGGGTATATCGGTTTTAAGTTCATATAGAGGTGGATGTAATTTTGAAACTGTTGGATTGAGCAGAACAATTGTAAAAGATTATTTTCCAGGAGTATTGTCTAAAATTTCTGGAATAGGTTTAACTGGTATTGAAAAAAAAATAAGATCTATACATAAAGATGCATTTGACATTCATTCTAATATTCTTCCTATTGGTGGAATTTACAGATATAGAAAAAATGGTGAAACACACCAATATCAAGGAAAATTAATTCATCTTTTGCAAGCAGCCGTAGGCTCAAATTCATACGAAACTTATAAAAAATATACTAAGGGTATTTATGGTTTAAAACCAATTAGTCTAAGAGATTTAATTGATTTTAAAAATCAAGAGGCAATTGATATTGATCAGGTTGAACCAATAACTGAAATCATGAAAAGATTTGGAAGTGGAAGTATGTCCCATGGCGCTTTGTCAAAAGAGGCACACGAAACACTTGCTATGGGAATGAATAGAATTAAAGGAGCTTCATGTAGTGGAGAGGGTGGAGAAGACGAGGAAAGATTTAAAGTACTGGACAACGGTGATAGCGCAAATTCTAGAGTAAAACAAATTGCGTCAGCCAGATTTGGAGTAACTATTAACTATTTAAACAATTGTAATGAGATTGAAATTAAAATTGCTCAAGGTGCAAAACCTGGTGAAGGTGGGCAACTACCAGGATTCAAAGTAACGGAAGAAATTGCAAGACTAAGGCATTCTACGCCTGGCGTAACATTAATATCACCACCACCACACCACGATATTTATTCAATTGAAGACTTGGCACAACTTATTTATGACCTAAAGCAAATTAATCCTAAGGCAAGAGTTGGTGTTAAACTTGTTGCTTCTTCTGGTATAGGAACTATTGCAGCTGGTGTTGCTAAAGCTAAAGCAGACATAATACTAATTTCAGGTCACAATGGTGGAACAGGTGCAACTCCACAAACAAGTGTTAAATATGTTGGTATTCCATGGGAAATGGGCCTAACAGAGGCAAACCAAGTATTAACTTTAAATAAATTAAGACATCTAGTTACATTAAGAACTGATGGAGGAATTAAAACAGGAAGAGATGTAGTGATTGCAGCAATGATGGGAGCTGAAGAATTTGGTGTAGCAACAACTGCGTTAGTTGCAATGGGTTGTATTATGGTAAGGCAATGCCATTCTAATACATGTCCAGTTGGAGTTTGTACACAAGATGATGAATTAAGAAAAAAATTTACTGGTACACCAGATAAAATAGTAAATCTATTTTCTTTTATTGCTCAAGAAGTAAGAGAAATTTTATCAAGTTTAGGATTTAAAAATTTAAACGAAGTAATCGGAAGAACAGATTTATTAAGACAAGTCAGCAAAGGATCACCAAATTTAGATGACTTAGATTTAAATCCTTTATTTGTTCAAGCTGATCCTGGCACAAATAAAAGATATTGTGAAACTCCTATAATAAATGAAGTACCAGATACTTTAGACCAAAAAATTTGGCCTGAGATAGAAAGTTTAATTAACAGAAAATTGCCGTTAGAAAATGTTTATTCAATTGAAAATACAGATAGAGCCGTTGGAACAAGAATTTCTTATAATCTCTATAAAAAATTTGGAAATAATAAATTAGGGGAAAATACTTTTGCTATAAATTTCAAAGGTTCTGCTGGTCAATCTTTTGGTGCCTTTGGTGTGAAAGGACTTAAATTGATATTAAAAGGTGATGCTAATGATTACGTTGCAAAGGGTCTATCAGGTGCATCTATTATAATTAAACTCCGAGACGAAAGTAATTTAATTTCAAATGAAAATACTATTATAGGAAATACAGTCTTATATGGAGCAACATCAGGATATCTTTTTGCAGCAGGACAAGCTGGGGAAAGGTTTGCAGTTAGAAACTCTGGTGCTACTGCAGTCATAGAAGGATGTGATTCAAATGGTTGTGAGTACATGACAGGTGGGTCAATAGTAATATTGGGAGAGGTAGGGGATAATTTTGGAGCTGGTATGACTGGTGGTATGGCATTTATATATGATCCAAAAAGCCAGTTCGCAAAAAAAGCTAATCCTGAAACAATAGTTTGGCAAACACCCGAGACAGAATACTGGAAAAACTATCTAAAAGATTTAGTTTTAAAACACAATCATGAAACTAACTCTAATTTATCAGCACAGATTATTAAAAATTTTGACGATGAAATTAAAAATTTCTTACAAGTTTGCCCTAAAGAAATGTTAAATAAATTAGAAAATCCTATTACAAACAAAAGTTTAGTTGGAAAAGCTAGTTAACTTTTTTGATTATAGATTTTAACTCTTTACAAATAATATTTAAATTTTTTTTCGAAGAAAGGCTATGATCTCCATTTTTAATCACTATTAGTTTTTTTTCTGCTTTAGGAAAAATTTTTAAAACTTTTCTCGAATACATTACTGGAACCACTTCATCTTTCTGCCCATGAACCATAGTTACAGGATTTGTATTGTGTAATTTTCTGTTAAGAACTTTATTGTTAGTTTTTTTACCGTCTAAAATCAGCTGTTTTGTTATTAAATACTCATAATCACCATTTTTAATTTTTGAGATACCTTTTTTCAAAATTTCACTTTTTGTTTTTTTTGGAAATTTTTTCCACATAATTCTTGTAAGAAATTCAGGAGCAGATCCAATTCCTAAAAAACCTTTAATTTGTGAACTATAATATCTATGCATTAACAAAGAAATCCAGCCGCCCATACTTGATCCAATTAGTATAAAGTCATTTTTTTTAACTATTTTACTTATTGTAATTCTTGCGTCATTTGACCATTTAGTGATATTACCTCTTGTGAATTCTCCTGATGATCTTCCATGTCCAAAGTATTCCATGGCTAAAAATCCAAGTTTATTTTGAATGGCAAATCTTAAAAATTTCTTTGGTTTATCACCATCAATATCAGATGCAAAACCAGGTAAAAAAACCACATAAAGATTTTTTTTATAATTATTTGCTATATATCTTAGTTTTTTATATTTAGAAATTCTTAGAAATTTATATTTTTTCATATAAAGTAATAATGTTGATCAAGTATATAATATTATTACCACATGCAGTCTAAATTAAAAGTACTTCAAGTAATTCCTAAACTAGGTTACGGTGGAGCTGAAACTGGCTGTTATGATATTGCCCATTATTTACCAGAAAATAATGTTGGATCTTATTTAATAACAAGTGGTGGTGAATTATTAAAATTTATTGATAAAAAAAAAGTTAAAGTAATAAGACTCCCAGTTCAATCTAAAAATCCAATACTTATTCTTCTAAACTCTATAATTATTTCAATAATTATTTTATTAAATGGTATTAATATTGTTCATGCTAGAAGCAGAGCCCCAGCTTGGTCATGTTTAATAGCAACAAAGATTACTAGAAGAAAATTTGTTACTACTTTCCATGGAACATACAATTTCAATAGCAATATAAAAAAATTTTATAATTCAGTTATGGTCAGATCAGATTTAATTATTGCAGGATCAAATTTTATATTTTCACATATAAAAGAAAACTATTCAGAATATTTATCTGATAGAAAAAAATTACTTTCAATTTTTCGTGGTATTAATACAGACTATTATGATGCGTCTACAACTCTTGAAAATGAGGAAGATAACTTGTTCAAATCCTGGAATTTAATTGTTGGTAAAAAAATAATTTTATTACCCGGAAGGCTTACTGCTTGGAAGGGCCAAGAAATGTTTTTAGATGCTTTAAATAAAGTTAATATTCAATTGGGCAATGATGCATTCATTGCAGTTATTCTCGGTAATGATCAGGGGCGAGACCTTTACAAAAAAAAACTTATAAGACTTGTCGAGCAATATAGACTTACAAAACAAATTAGGTTTATCGATCATTGTAAAAATATGCCCTTAGCCTACAAAATTTCAGATATAGTGATTTCTGCATCAGTAGAACCAGAAGCATTCGGTAGAGTATCAGTTGAAGCACAATCCATGCAAAAAATGATTATAGCGAGTAATTTAGGTGGATCTAATGAAACTGTTATAGATGGAATCACTGGAATTTTATTTGAAGCAGGAAACTCTGATGAATTATCAGAAAAAATTATTAAAGTCATGAATATGGATCCAAATGAACTGAATAAAATAGGTAGTTTAGGAAGAGAAAACGCAGTAAAAAAATTTAATGTTGAAAAAATGTGTTTTTCTACTTATTCAGAATACAAAAAACTATTTAATTAATGCCAAATATTACATTACCTGACGGAAAAAAAATTAACTTCGAAAAAAGTATATCAGGTTTTGAGGTTGCAGAAAAAATTAGTAAATCTCTTTCAAAGCAAGCTTTGTTAATAAGCGTTGATGGAGAATTAAAAGATTTAAATCATAACATTTCTAAAGACTCCTCAATAAAGATATTTACATCAAAAGATAAAGAAGGTTTAGACACCATAAGACATGACACTGCACATATACTTGCTATGGCAGTTCAAGAATTATTTCCAGGGACACAAGTTACAATAGGACCAGTTATTGAAGATGGTTTTTATTATGATTTTGCAAGAAAAGAACCTTTTACGACAGAAGATTTAGAAAAAATTGAAAATAAAATGAAAGAAATAGTAGATCGAGATGAAAAAACATACAGAGAGGTCTGGAAAAGAAATGATGCAATTGAGCATTTTAAAAAAAAGGGAGAAATATACAAAGCTGAAATAATAGAAAGTATTCCAGAGGAAGAAGATGTGTCTTTATATTTCCATGGAGATTGGCATGATTTATGTAGAGGACCTCACCTAAGTTCAACTGGTAAAATTGGAAAATATTTTAAATTAACAAAAGTCTCAGGTGCTTACTGGAGAGGTGACTCTAATAATGAAATGTTACAAAGAGTTTATGGAACAAGTTGGTCTACTCAAAAAGAATTAGACGATTATTTAAATAGAATAGAAGAGGCTGAAAAAAGAGATCACAGAAAAATAGGAAAAGAAATGGATTTATTTCATTTCAGAGAAGAGAGTCCTGGATCTGTTTTTTGGCATCAAAAAGGATGGAGCTTATTCCAAAAACTTATTTCATATATGAGAATGAAACAAGAAACAGCAGGTTATCAGGAAATAAATACTCCAGAAATATTAGATCGTTCACTATGGGAGAAATCTGGTCATTGGGAAAAATTCGGCGCCAATATGTATACTTCTACGACACCTGATGAAAAAGTATTTGCAATAAAACCTATGAATTGTCCAGGTTGCGTTCAAGTTTTTAATCAAGGTTTAAAAAGTTATCGAGATTTACCACTTAAAATGTCAGAATTTGGAAAGGTTCATAGGTATGAACCATCTGGGGCTCTTCATGGACTGTTAAGAGTTAGAGCTTTTACTCAAGATGATGCACATATTTTTTGCACTGAAGAACAAATTACGCAAGAATGTTTAACTGTAACTAATTTAATTTTAGAAATTTATAAGGATTTAGGTTTTGAAAATGTAATATTAAAATATTCTGACAGACCAGAATTAAGAGTTGGTGATGATCAAGTATGGGATAAATCAGAAGCTGCTTTACTAGAAGCAATTAAAGCAACAAATTTAGAATATTCCATTAACAAAGGTGAGGGTGCTTTTTATGGTCCAAAAATAGAATTTGTTTTAAGAGATGCGATTGGAAGAGATTGGCAATGTGGAACTTTACAAGTTGATTTAAACTTACCTGGCAGATTAGGTGCTTCATTTGTTGATAGTGATGGAAACAGAAAAGTTCCTGTAATGTTACACAGAGCACTATTTGGATCTCTAGAAAGATTTATTGGAATTTTAATTGAAAATTACTCAGGAAAGTTACCTTTTTGGTTATGCCCAGTTCAAACAATAGTAATCCCTATCTCGAGTGATTTTGATGATTATGCAAAAGGAGTAAACACCGAAATAAAAAAAGTTGGGCTTTCTTCAGAAGTAGATTTAAAAAATCACAATTTAAATTATAAAATTAGAGAACATTCATTAACCAAAGTACCGATGTTACTAATATGTGGAAAAAAAGAAGTTGACAGCAACACAGTAACTATTAGAAGATTGGATTCTAAAAAACAAGAAACTATGGATTTAAAAGAATTCTTACAAAAATACTCTGCTCTTAACAAAGCACCTTCAATTTAGTGGCAGATTTTAAACAAAACTATTTTCAAAGAAGAACAAAATCTAGAGGTCCTAGAACAAATCAAAGGATAACCTCACAAGATGTTCAGGTTATTGCGAGTGATGGTGATAACTTAGGTATACTTAATTTACAAGATGCGATTGATAGAGCGAAAGAAGAAGGTTTAGATTTAATCGAGATAGCTCCAAATGCAAAACCTCCTGTATGTAAAATTATGGATATGGGAAAATATAAATATGATGCACAAAAAAAAGCTAATAAAGCAAAGAAAAAACAGAAGAAGATAGAATTAAAAGAAATTAAATTAAGACCTGTTACAGAGGTTCATGATTACACCTTTAAAATTAAAAATGCACAAAAGTTTATTGCAAAAGGAGATAAGGTAAAATTTACAATTAGATTTAAAGGAAGAGAACTGCAACATTCTAGTTTGGGTAATGAGTTAATGGATAAGATCAAAATAGATATGGAGTCAGTAGGTCGTGTTGAACTACAACCAAAGTTTGATGGCAAGCAAATGATCATGGTTATCCAGCCTTTATAAGACTTATTTCCGGTTGTAAATTAATATTAATATTTGTATAACCCCTCAAAAATTATGCCTAAATTAAAAACAAAAAGTTCAGCCAAAAAAAGATTTAAGATTTCAGCCAAAGGTAAAGTAATTACAGCTCAAGCTGGAAAAAGACATGGTATGATTAAGCGAACAAATTCACAAATAAGAAAACAAAGAGGCACTACGGTATTGTCAAAACAAGATGGTAAGATTGTAAAATCTTATATGCCGTATAACTTAAGAGGATAAAATGGCTAGAGTAAAAAGAGGTGTAACTAGTAGAGCAAAACACAAGAAGGTTTTAAAAGCTGTTAAAGGTCAATGGGGCAGAAGAAAAAATACTATAAGAGCTGCAAGACAGGCTATGGAAAAGGCTATGCAGTATGCTTACAGAGACAGAAGAAATAAAAAAAGGGATTTTAAATCACTATGGATTACAAGAATAAACGCTGGAGTAAGAGCTGAGGGCATGACTTATTCTAAATTTATTAATGTTTTAAGCAAATCTGGTATTAAAATTGACAGAAAAATACTTGCTGAAATTGCTTATGATAATCCTGAAGCATTTAAAACTATAGTTAAAAAAGCTCAAGCAGCATTGAATTAATATTCATTGTTGTTTTTCTAGAGTTAACAAATATTCTACAAATATGTCCGATATTAAAAAAATCAAAGATGATTATTTGAATAAATTAAATAACGATTTGAATATTGAAAGTTTAAATCAAATAAAAACAGAATTATTTGGTAAAAATGGAAAGATTTCTAATTATTTTAAAAAATTAGGATCTTTACCAACTGATGAGCGAAAAAAATTTGCATCAGATTTAAATTCAATAAAAAACGAACTTCAAGTTAAGATAGATTCTAAACTTCAAGAAATTGAAACAAAAGAGATTAACTCTAAACTTGAAAATGAAAAAGTAGATGTAACATTACCTGAGAGAGAATTTATTAGAGGAAAAATTCATCCTGTTTCACAAGTAATTGACGAGATATCATCAATATTTTCAGAAATAGGATTTAGTGTTGAAGAAGGGCCAGATATAGAGAATGAGCATTATAATTTTACTGCATTAAATACACCTGATAATCATCCAGCAAGAGATATGCATGATACTTTTTATTTAGATAACAATAAGGAATTACTGCTGAGAACTCATACATCACCAGTACAAGTAAGAACAATGTTAAATGGGAAACCTCCATTTAAAATTATAGCTCCTGGCAGAACATATAGATCTGATAGTGACCAAACTCATTCTCCTATGTTTCACCAAGTTGAAGGCCTTCATATAGATAAAGACATAAACATGGGTCATCTAAAAGGATGCTTGAATTATTTCATAAAATCATTTTTTGAAGTGGATAAAATAAAAATGAGATTCAGACCTAGTCACTTTCCATTCACTGAACCATCTGCAGAAGTAGATATTGGTTATGAGATAAAAGATGGAAAAATAGTAATTGGTGAAGGAGATAAATGGTTAGAAATTCTTGGTTGTGGGATGGTGCATCCCAATGTGCTTAAGAATGTTAAATTGAGTCCAGATAAGTACCAAGGTTATGCTTTTGGGATTGGTATAGATAGGCTTGGAATGCTTAAATATGGAATTAATGATTTAAGAGCTTTTTTTGAGACTGACTATAGATGGCTTAATCATTTTGGCTTTGATCCATTGGATGTTCCATCAAATTATAGAGGTCTTAGCAGATGAAATTTACTATAGGTTGGTTAAAGGAGCACCTCGACACCCAAAAAAAAGATAATGAGTTAATTGAAAAACTAACAAATATTGGTCTGGAGGTTGAGAGTTTTGAAAATCTAAGTTCTAGTTTAGACAGTTTTAAAGTAGCAAAAATTATTAATGTTGAACAGCATCCGAATGCAGATAGACTTAGAATATGTGATGTTGATATTGGGCTGGATAATACTGTTAAGGTAGTATGTGGAGCACCAAATGCAAAAAAAGATCTTTTGACTATTTATGCAGGTCCTGGATCAGTAATTCCAAAAAATAGCATGAAACTCTCAGTCAGTAAGATTAGAGGGGTTACTTCTTATGGAATGCTGTGTTCAGAGTCTGAACTTAATTTATCAAATGAAAGTGAAGGAATAACAGAACTAACTGCTAGTAAATACTCTGATAAAATTGGTAAAAATTTTTTCAAAAGTAATACTGAAAAAGTTGTAGATTTATCAATTACACCTAATCGTCCTGATTGCTTGGGGGTAAGAGGTATAGCTAGAGATCTTGCTGCTACTGGAGTTGGCAAATTAAAAAAAATTTTACTTAAAAATAGTAAAAATAATGGGTCACAAAAAATTAAAGTTTCAATCACAAAAGATAAAAATCAAGGTTGTACCGCATTTGGCAGTTGCTTAATTGAGGGTGTTACTAATAAAGAAAGTCCTAAATGGCTTAAAGAGAAAATTATTTCACTTGGTCAAAAACCAATTTCAGCAATTGTTGATATTACAAATTATGTAATGTTAGACCTAAATAGACCACTTCATGCATATGATGCAGATAAAATTGACAAAGAAATTATAGTAAGAAATTCAAAAAAGGGTGAAACTTTTGAGGCTCTAGATAACAAAGAGTATAAATTAGATGAGGAGATGTGTGTTATTTCTGATAAATCTGGAGTTTTAGGTTTAGGAGGAATCATTGGAGGAACACGTTCTGGAACTGAAATTAATACTAAAAATATTTTATTAGAATCCGCTTATTTTATTCCTAGATCAATTAGAAAAACTTCAAAATTATTAAATATTGATACTGATGCAAAATTCAGATTTGAAAGAGGAATTGATCCTCAATCGATCGAATTAGGTTTGTCAAAAGCTGCTGAATTGATATCTGAAATTTGTGGTGGTAAAATTAGTAATTTTGATATTCAACAAACAGATAAGCATGAAAAGAATAAAATTAAATTTAATATCTCCTTATTTGAAAAAATAACTGGTTTTAAAGTAAATGATAACGAAATAATTAAAATTTTAACCGATCTAGGATTTGAAGTTTCCAAGGAAAAATTTCAATTAGATTTAAAAATACCCACTTGGAGACCTGATATAACTCAACCAATTGATATAGTCGAAGAAATAGTAAGAATTAAGGGATATGAGAACATAGAAACCTTAGAACCTGAAAAAACTAAAATAAAAGATACTTTAAATGCACAACAAAAACTCTTTCACTTTCTTCAACGTTCTGTGGCATCAAAAGGTTATTTTGAGACTGTAACATGGTCATTCACTGACTCAAAAATAAACAAACTTTTTAAAGAAAATCTAAAAGAAATAAAAATAGTAAATCCAATAAGTTCAGACTTAGATGTTTTGCGAAATTCGATATTCACAAATTTGACTTTTTATATAAAGAAAAATTTAGATAGAGGATTTAAAGATATTTCGCTGTTTGAAATTGGACCAATTTTTAAGGACAGTAAGCCTGGTGAACAATTGACAGTAATTGGCGCAATAAAATCAGGAAAAATATCAAGATTAAACTGGAACGAAAAAGACAGGGTAGTTGATGTTTTTGACGTGAAGAAGGATGTAATTCAGACACTAGTAGAAGCTGGATACGACAGGCAAAGTTTTTTTGTAAGAGACGAATCTCCTTCATATTATCATCCAGGCAAATCTGGTTCTATTTATGTTGATAAAGATGAAATAGAGCCTGTTGCTTATTTTGGTGAAATCCATCCAAACATTTTAAAAAAACTTGATATTAAAACTGAAGGTCTGGTTGGTTTTGAGATTTATATGGATTATCTAAGGGAGAATAAAATAAAGCTTAAAGACCTAAAAACAAACTTTAAATACTCAGATTATCAAAAATCGGAAAGAGACTTTGCATTTGTTGTAGATAAAAATTTTAAAGCACAAGATTTAATAGAAATAATATCATCAATTGACAAAAATTTAATAAGATCTATTAAAATTTTTGATATTTATGAGGGTGAAAATATTCCTCAAGACAAAAAGTCGATAGCTCTCAATGTAACAATACAATCATCTGAAAAGACTTTAGAAGAGAGTGATCTTGAAAAAATTAATAAATTAATTATTTCAACTGTAGAGACTAAGTCTGGCGCAAAAATTAGGTCCTAAATGTCTACTGAAATTGATAATATCAGAAATTTTGCAATCATTGCCCATATAGATCATGGCAAATCAACTATAGCAGATAGAATTATACATAAATGTGGTGGTTTGACAGATAGAGAAATGAAAGCTCAAGTACTTGACTCGATGGATATTGAAAGAGAGAGAGGTATAACTATTAAAGCTCAAACAGTAAAATTAAATTATAAATCTAAAGATGGCAAAAATTATATTCTAAATATTATAGATACACCAGGTCATGTTGATTTTAGCTATGAAGTAAGTAGATCTTTGTATGCTTGCGAAGGTTCAATATTAATTGTGGACAGTACTCAGGGAGTTGAAGCTCAAACATTAGCAAATGTTTATCAAGCTCTTGATATAAATCATGAAATAATACCAGTTTTAAATAAAATTGATTTACCAGCTTCAGATATTGATAGAACAAATAAGCAAATTGAAGATGTAATAGGAATTGATACATCAAATGCTGTTCCATGTTCTGGAAAGACTGGTGAGGGAATTGATGAAATTTTAGAGCAAATTATCCATACTCTACCAGGTCCAAAAGGCGAAAAAGATGAAAAACTAAAGTGTCTATTAGTAGATAGTTGGTATGACACTTATCTAGGTGTAGTCATTTTAGTAAGAGTAATTGATGGAAAAATTAAAAACAATATGAAAATTAAAATGATGTCTACAAATCAGGAATATTTTGTTGAGAAAGTTGGAGTTTTTACACCCAAACCAAAAGATGTTGACGAACTTAATTCTGGTGAGATTGGCTTTATAACAACAGGAATAAAAATTTTATCAGAGACAAAAGTTGGAGATACAATCTGTGATGCGTCTAAACCGTTATCAGAGTCATTACCTGGCTTTAAGCCAAGTAAACCGGTAGTGTTTTGTGGATTATTTCCAGTCGACAGCTCTGAGTATCAAAAATTAAAAGATGGATTAGCAAAATTAAAATTAAATGATTCTAGCTTTTCTTTTGAGCCCGAGTCCTCTTCAGCTTTAGGCTTAGGTTTCAGGTGTGGTTTTTTAGGTTTATTGCACTTAGAAATAGTTACAGAAAGGCTTGAGAGAGAATTTGATATAAATCTATTAACTACAACTCCTGGCGTTGTGTATAAGATCCATATGAACAATGGTGAGATAAAAGATTTACAAAATCCATCAAGTTTACCAGATCCAAGTTTGATAAAATTTATTGAAGAACCTTGGATCAAAGCAACTATTATAACTCCTGATCAGTATCTTGGCCCTATAATAAAAATATGCCAAGATAAAAGAGGAATTCAAACTAACCTAAGTTACTCTGGAAGTAGAGCAGTTGTAAATTATGAATTACCATTAAATGAAATAGTATTTGATTTTAATGATCGATTAAAATCTATGACAAGTGGATATGCTAGTTTCGATTATGAAATAATAGGCCATAAAGAGGGAGATCTTGTTAAAATGGGTATTTTAGTAAATACTGAGCCAGTAGACGCTCTAGCTATGATGATCCATAAAGATTTTGCACAAAAAACTGGAAGAGAGGTCTGTGAAAAATTAAAGGGCTTAATTCCTAGACATAATTTTATGATACCGGTGCAAGCCGCAATAGGTGGAAAGATTATTGCAAGAGAAACAATTAAAGGTTTTAAAAAGGATGTTTTAACAAAAATACATGGTGGTGGAGCTACAGATAGAAAAAGAAAATTATTAGAAAAACAAAAAAAAGGAAAAGCAAGAGCCAAGCAGTTTGGAAAAGTTGAAATTCCCCAAGAAGCATTTATAGGAGTACTTAAAATATCAAAAGAAAAATGATAAATTTTATTATCTTCTTCTTAATTATTGTAAATTCACTTCTTATTTTTTTTTTAAACAAAAAAAAAATTAAAGGACTTTTCTACAAAAATAAAATACAAACAGTAGATCTAAATGAATTAAGTGATATTTTTATAAACAAACAAATTGATAAAAATTTGTTAGGACCTAAGGAAGAAGTAATTGTAAAAAGTTTTAGTATTAATAAAAATAATAATATTGTAGGAATGACATCTGATTATGAGGCCTGGATTATTTCATCATTGAGTAAAATAAGTAATAAAATTTTCGAATTTGGAACTTGCAGCGGCAAAACAACATATTTGATGGCTTTAAATTCTCCTGATGATGCACAGATTACTACTATTACACTAAAACCAGAAAACCTTAGTGATGTTGAAAAACAGTTTTCAGATAATAAAACTTCTTTCAGAAATATAATTAATGAAAGTATTTACGAAAAATTCTTATTTTCAGGAACTAAATATGAAAATAAAATTGATGTAATATTTCAAAATTCATTAACTTTTGATGAAAAAAAATATAATAGCAAATTTGATTTAATATTTATTGATGGAGGACACACTTATTCAATTGTGAAAAATGATTCTGAAAAATCTTTTAGGATGTTGAGACAAAATGGAATAATCTTGTGGCATGATTTTGTGCCTGGAAAAGAGTCAGCAAAAAATGTTGTAAAATATATTAATAATATTTCATCTAGAAAAAAAATATTTCATATTAAAAATACATCGCTTTGTTATTATAAAAATAATTTAGAATAGGAGAGGTGGCCGAGTGGTTGAAGGCGCACGCTTGGAAAGCGTGTATAGGGGAAACTCTATCATGGGTTCGAATCCCATTCTCTCCGCCATAAATTTTCAACCTAAAAATGGCATTTATTCAAAAAATTCTAATAATAGAAAATTTTTTTAAAAAATCTGATATTATCGTTGATGTTGCTTACTAATTTAAGCTTAAAGTTATAAGAGATTTTATTAAAAATTTCAAAAATGGTATAAAAGACTAATTCCTTATAAAAATTAATGACAAATACTAATACCAATACTTATCAAGCAGACTCTATTAAAGTTTTAAAAGGTCTTGAGGCAGTAAGAAAAAGACCTGGTATGTATATTGGTGACACAGATGATGGAACTGGTTTACATCATATGGTCTATGAGGTTGTAGATAATTCTATTGATGAGGCATTAGCAGGTCATTGTAAAAAAATTGAAGTGAGTATAAATTCTGATGGGTCAATCACAGTTCAAGATGATGGTCGAGGTATACCAGTTGACTTTCACAAAGAAGAAAAAAAATCTGCGGCAGAAGTCATAATGACACAACTACATGCTGGTGGTAAATTCGATCATGATTCCTATAAAGTTTCAGGAGGTCTACATGGTGTTGGAGTTTCTGTAGTCAATGCTCTTTCACAAAAATTAGAATTATATGTTGAAAGAGATGGAAAAAAATATTTTGTCGAGTTTATGAATGGAGAAACTAAAACTCCACTAAAAGTAACAGGTAAGTCAAAGAATACTGGTACAAAAATCAATTTTTTACCTTCAAAAGATATTTTCTCATCTACAAAATTTAGCTTTTCAATTATTCAAAAAAGAATGCGTGAATTAGCTTTTTTAAATAAAGGAATTAAAATCATACTTAATGATCTAACCCAAAAAAAAATAAAGACTCAAGAATTTAAATTTGAGGGTGGCATAAACGAGTTTGTTGAATTTTTAGATGAAAAAAGAGAAAAATTAAAAAATAAGAATGATAATGTTTTGTTTAGAAAGCCTATTTATATCGAAGGAATTAAAAGTAATATCGATGTTCAATGTTCATTAAAATGGAATGCAGGATATAATGAGGATGTTTACCCCTATACTAATAATATTTATCAAAAAGATGGAGGAACTCATCTTTTAGGATTTAGAAGCGCATTAACAAGAGTTGTAAATAAATATGCGTCTGAGCAAAATTTATTAAAAAAAAGTAAAGTTTTACTGTCTGGAGACGACGTTAAAGAGGGTTTGACTTGTGTTCTTTCTGTAAAAATTCCAGATCCTAAATTTTCTTCTCAAACAAAAGACAAATTAGTTTCCTCAGAGGTAAGAAATATTGTTGAGGGTATAGTAAATGAAAAATTGTCAATTTGGTTTGACCAAAACCCATCTGTTTCAAAAATAATTTTAACGAAAATAATTCAGGCTGCCGTAGCAAGAGATGTTGCCAAAAGAGCAAGAGAAAACGTTAGAAGAAAAGGTGCTTTAGAGCTTACTGGACTACCTGGAAAATTGGCAGATTGTCAAAACTCTAAACAAGAAGGTACAGAATTATTTATTGTCGAGGGAGACTCAGCTGGAGGGTCAGCTAAACAGGGAAGAAATAGAGAGTATCAAGCAGTACTACCATTGAGGGGAAAAATTTTAAATACATATATAGAGATGAATGGGTCTAAAAAAAATGGAAATCAAAGTGACCTAAGAACAAAATCATTATCAAAGATGATTTCCTCAAATGAAATTGTTACATTGATAAATGCCCTCGGATTAGATCCTAAAACAGAAGAAATAGACTTAGAGGATTTAAGATATGGAAAAATTATAATAATGACAGATGCAGACGTTGATGGTTCACATATAAGAGCACTACTTTTAACATTTTTCAATAATATCCCTTTTAATAAATTAATAGAAAAAGGTCATGTTTATTTAGCCCAACCACCTCTTTTTAAAATCAATAAAGGTACCAAAGGTATTTACATAAAAGATGAAAAAGATCTTGAAAATTATATTATTAAGAATTCTAAGGATATAAAAAAAGTAAAGAAAAATTCTAAAGAATTTGATAAAATTATTCAATTAGAGAAGTCTAAACTAAATATTCAAAGATTTAAAGGACTTGGAGAAATGAATCCTGAGGAATTATGGAATACTACTTTAAATCCCGAGACTAGAAATCTACTACAAGTGCAATACTCAAAAAATCTTCAAAAAGACCAAAACCTAATACAAACATTAATGGGTAACGATGTTGCTTCTAGAAAAGATTTTATTGTAGATAATGCTATAAATGTTGTTAATTTAGATATTTAATTAATGGAGTTAAGTAGCAATTCCAAATCATCGCACTTAAATAAAATTACATATGTCAATTTAAGGTGGATAGGTGTAATAGGTCAATTTATTACTATAAATGCAGTTGCATTCTTATTTAAATTTGAATTCAATTTTTTACTAGCAAATATTATAGTTTTCCTAGGTGCTTTAAGTAACATTTTCCTATTTTATTTTTTTAAAAAAAATCAGCTTCAAGAAAAAATATCTTTAACCTTTCTTACCCTTGATATTATACAATTAAGTTTTTTGCTTTATTTAACAGGTGGTACCATAAATCCATTCTCAATATTCCTAATAATACCAAGTATATTTGCCTCAAATAGCTTAAGCATTAAAACAAACATTTTACTAATAATTTTGACAATATCTTCTATTACTCTTCTTACTTTCTATCATCAAGAATTACCTTCACCATTAAATGAATATATTTTTAGTAATTACTATTATTATTCAGTACCTTTAGCATTAATTATTGCACTTATTTTCCTAAGTTTTTTTGCTTTAACGTTTGGAAATGAGTCAAAAGTCAGAAAAGATGCATTAGATAAAATTCAAGAAGTTATTTCTAAGGAGAACGAATTAGTTTCATTGGGTGGACAAGCTGCAGCGGCTGCTCATTCTTTAGGTACACCGCTTTCTACAATTAAAATTATTTCTCAAGATTTGTATGAAAATTTTAAAAATAATAAAGAATTAAAAAAAGATGTTGAATTACTTTTAAGCCAAGTTGATAGATGCAATGTAATATTAAAAAAATTGTCTTTAAATCCTGTAGTTGAAGATGACTTTATAGACAAGAATATCACTTTGCATAACTATGTGAAAGAAATTGTGAATTCATTTGAAGAAATATCAGATAAAAATTTTATCATAAATACTGAGCAGAATTATAATTCATTCGAAATTTCAAAATTAATTGAAGTTGTTTATGGCATAAGAAATTTTATTGGAAATGCAAATAAGTTTGCAAAAAAAAATATTTATATTTCAATAACGAGTGACAGCGAAAACTCTTCGATATCGGTCGAAGATGATGGTTCAGGATTTCCTAAAGACATATTAACCAAAATTGGAGATCCATATATAAAATCATTGCAATCTAAAAATAAATCAAGAGCAGGATTGGGTTTGGGAATATTTATAGGTAAAACTTTGTTAGAAAAAAATAAGGCAAAACTCTTAATTAGGAATTCGGAGACCAGAGGTGGTGCAGAAATTAAAATAGAGTGGTCTAATAAAGATTTAATTAGTCTTTAGTGAAGTTTTTTATTTTCAAATAGTCCACTTAATTGATCTATCATTACATCTCCAAGTTCTTGTACATCAGAAATTTTGATTGCTTTCTTATAATATCGAGATACATCGTGACCAATTCCTATAGCTAATATTTCTACTTCACTTTTATTCTCAATAAATTTAACAATTTTTTTCAAATTTTTTTCTAAAAAGTCTCCTGAATTAACTGATAATGTTGAGTCATCTACTGGTGCTCCATCTGAAATAACCATAAGGATTTTTCTTTCTTCTTTTCTTTTTTTTAATCTATTAAATGCCCACGTTATAGCTTCACCGTCTATATTTTCTTTTAATAAACCCTCTTTTAGCATTAAACCCAAATTTTTTTTTGATTGTCTCCAATGAGAATCAGCACCTTTATAAATTATATGTCTTAAATCATTAAGTCTTCCTGGATTTTTTGCTTTACCCAATCTATTCCACTCCTGGCGACTTTTACCACCTTTCCAATTTTTCGTAGTAAAACCTAGTATTTCAACTTTAACCGAGCATCTTTCTAAGGTTCTAGATAAAATATCAGCACATATTGCAGCTATTGTTATTGGTCTACCTCTCATTGACCCAGAGTTGTCAATTAAAAGTGTCACAATTGTATCCTTAAAGTCTAAATCTTTTTCTTTTTTAAATGATAAGGAGTTATATGGATCAATGATAATCCTAGGTAATTTTGAACTATCTAACAATCCCTCTTCTAGATCAAATTCCCATGATCGATTTTGTTTTGCCATTAATTGTCTTTGTAATTTATTTGCTAACTTAGTAATTAAATCTTGAAAACTTGTAAGCTGTTGGTCTAAATTTTTTCTCAGTTTTTGAATTTCCTCAGCTGTATCTAGATTTTCTGCTTTAGCAACTTCATCAAATTCAGTAGTAAATATTTTATATTCTTTATCGCTTACACTTAAATTTTTCTTTTGAATTATATTCTCTGACTCTGAGTCTTCATTATTTTCACTACCAAGCTGATCTTCAAGTCTAAACTCATTTACGTCATCCTCGCTATCCATTCCTTGGCTTATATTTTCATCCTCGCTTGTTTTGCTAGAGTCATTATTATCTTTGTTTTCATTGTTATTAGAATTATTTTGATCTTGCGTATCATCATTTTTTTCATTTTCTTTTTCAGTTGTGTCATCATTTTCGAATATATCCATACTTTCTAAAATTTCAGAAAATTTAGCATTATACACCTCCTGATTTTCTAGATTTTGATTTAAAAATTCAAAGTGTTTGTTTATTGACTTATTAAAATCTTTCTCCCAAAATTTCAGAATTTCTTTATTTTCTTGGTATAATTCGACATTAAAAAATTTGTTTGTCATATAGATTTCAAAAGCATCAACAATATTTGTATCTTCTTTTTTTGTTATTTTTTCTTGTTTAAGATGTTGAAGTCTATTTTTATAATTTTCTTTAAAATTTTTGGAAATTCCTTTTAGCATCTCTGAACCAAGTAGTTCATATCTCACCTTTTCTGCTAGCTGGTAGAGTGTTCTGCAAGAGGGATTTTGTGGATTATTTTTATCCAATAATTTTCTGTTTGAAAATCTTCTTTTTAACGCCTCAGAGTCTGTTTCAGCCCTTAGTTTTTTAAATTGATTTTTATCATTAATATTGTCAATTTCCCCAATATCAAAGACTTTTTCGTCATTTTTTTTATTTTTGACAACCTTATAGTCATCTGAAATTACTTTGTAGGTTGATTGAAGGGCTTGTTTGAATTTTTCTTTAATACTATCTTCTTTGTTCATCAAATTTGAATATTGATCATTGACTCCGGTAGTTCATCCCCAAAACATCTTTGATAATATTCAGCAATAGTGTTTTTTTCAGCATCATCACATTTGTTTAAAAATGTTACTCTAAATGCATATCCGATATCTTTAAAAATTTCAGAATTTTCTGCCCAATGCAGAACTGTTCTAGGACTCATCACTGTAGATATATCACCTGCCATAAAACCTTTTCTTGTAAGTGAAGCAACTTTTATCATGTTTGAAACTTGTTCTTTACCTTTAGGATTATTTAAATTTTTGTTCTTGCCTAATATAATTTCCATTTCTTTATCTAAACTAAGATAGTTTAACGTAGATACAATATTCCATCTATCCATTTGTCCTTGATTAATTTGTTGTGTACCGTGATACAATCCGGTTGTATCACCTAGTCCCACAGTATTTGTTGTTGCAAAAAGCCTAAAAAATTTATTTTGTTTAATAACTTTATTTTTATCTAATAGAGTAAAACTACCTTCTGACTCCAGCACTCTCTGAATAACGAACATTACATCTGGTCTTCCAGCATCATATTCATCAAAAACTAAGGCCACTGGATTTTGAATTGACCAAGGTAGTATTCCTTCTTTAAATTCAGTTATCTGTTTACCATCTTTGATTACTATCGAATCTTTACCTATTAAGTCAATCCTACTAACATGACTATCTAGATTAATTCTTATGCAAGGCCAGTTTAACCTAGCAGCAATTTGTTCAATATGCGTTGATTTTCCAGTTCCATGGTATCCTTGAATTAAAACTCTTTTGTTAAAAGAAAATCCTGACAAAATAGCCAATGTTGTGTCTTTATCAAACTTATAAGTTTTGTCGATTTCTGGTACGTACTCACTTGATTTTGAAAATGCATCAATTTCCATGTCACTTTCGATACCAAAAGTTTGTTTAATAGATAACTTAATGTCAGGGGTATGGTTAATATTTGGTGTCAATTTTATCCTTATATGTATTTTTTAATTGAGTATAAGCTAAAGTAATTACTTTAAGCTTGTCTTCAAATTTTTTATTTCCAGAATTCATATCAGGGTGAAATTTTTTGACAAGCTTTTTAAATTTTTCTTGAACTTTTTCCCATTTTAATCCAACACTAATTCCTAATATATTAAAGGCTTTTAAATCATTGTTATTAAATTTAAATTTATTCATATTATTAAAATCATTATTAAATTTAAATTTATCCATTTCATCTTTTAAAGCATTACTCCAAAGAACTTTGAAAAAATTATCAGATGAACTAAAACTTTGTGTTGGTTTATGCCAAGTCATATCGGACCTTAAAAAATCAATTATTTGTTGATCACTCATGCCCATAAAATAATTCCAACTTTTATTAAATTCTTTTACATGGTTTAAGCATAGTAACCTATAATCTTTACTATTGTCTCTTTCTTTAGGTGCCTTAAAAAGACCTTCTTCTGAACAATTATTCCAGTCACAAATATTTTTCATGATGTATAATACTTTATTATATGAATATTAATCAACTAATTGAAACTGTCGAAAAAAAAATTTTGTCGCAGGATTGTATTTCAAAAGTTTATATAGAGGACAAGTCCTTTCTGCACAAAAATCACAAATCTAATGAAAGTGGAAAATTTCACATTGTTCTTTCGATTGAGTCTGATGAGCTAAAGAATAAAAGTAAGTTATACTCAACAAGGTTTATTTATAAAATTTTAGATAAAGAATTAAAATATTATATTCATTCACTACAGATTAAATTACTTTAAAGTGTTAGATATATATTTTTTTAAATTTGATGGACTGATCTGAAAGTCGACTATTATCTTTCCAAAATCTTTTAATAAAATTAGGTTAATGTTATTTGAATTATTTTTCTTATCGTTTCTCATATAATCCATTATTTTAGATACATGTTTTTTTTTAAATAATTTTTCAATTTTTGGTTTAATCTTAATTTTATTAATATGATTTAAGATAATGTTAAATTTTTGCTTCGATAAAATTCTTCTTTTAAAACTGAATTCTACTGCATTTTTAATGCCTAAAATTACAGCTTCCCCATGATTCAATTTTTTAGAAAAACCTAAAGTAGATTCATATGAATGAGCAAACGTGTGACCTAAATTTAATACTTTTCTGTAGTTTTTCTCGTTCTCATCTTTCTCTACAACTCTTTTTTTTAAATAACAGCTTTTAATTATGGATCTTTCAATGAAAGGCGATTTTAATTTCAAAATTTTTTTTAAATTTTTGTCTAAATAGAGAAAATTATTAAAATTATCAATAATGCTACTCTTTAATATTTCAGCATATCCACAAATAATTTCTCTTTCTGGCAAAGAAACTAAAACATTCATATCGGAAACAACTAAATCAGGTTGATAAAAACTTCCAATCAAATTTTTTCCAAATTTATTATTTACACCTGTTTTTCCTCCTATGGATGAGTCCACTTGAGACAGTAAGGTTGAAGGAATATTTATAAATTTCATGCCTCTTTTAAATGTGCCAGCTGCGAATCCAACTATATCTCCAATAATTCCCCCGCCAAAAGAAATAACACAATCTTCTCTATTAAACCTTTTTTCAAATAAAACTTTATGAATTTTTTCAATTGTTCGATAATTTTTATTTTTTTCTGATGCCACTATTTCTATCTTAAAAAGTTTTTTTGTTTTTAACTTTTTGTATAAAAGTCCTTTAAACTTTTGAGGAATATTTTTGTCCGTAATTATTAAACATTTGTCAAATTTTAGACGATTAGCTTTTAAAATCTTATCAATTTTACCAATTAAATTTCTTCCAATTATAATTGAGTAGTTCTTGGTGTTTGTTTTTATCAAAATTTTATTTGTATTCATAAATATCTAATATCTTATTTATAATTTCAACTTTGTCTAATTTATCACAACTGATTTTGTGATTCGACAAGCTATAAAATTTTGATCTTTCTTTTATTAAATTGTTAATTTGACCCTTGGTAAGATTTATTGCCAATGGTCTTTTCTTACTCTTATATATTCTTTTTATTATTGTTTCATTTTTCCAATCTAGCCAAAAAGATAAACAGTTTTTCTTACACATTTTTCTGATTGAGGCATTTATAAAACCTCCTCCACCTAAAGATATTACAGAATTTTCTGAACTAAGAAATTTCAAAGATATTTTCTCTTCAATTTTACGAAAATAATTCTCCCCACATTTAGTAAATATTTCTGATATTTTAGAGTCTTCAGTTTCTTCAATTTTTTGATCAATATCAATAAATGTTAAGTTTAATTTTTTTGACAAAATTTTGCCAATCGATGATTTTCCAGATCCCATCATTCCAATTAATACAATATTTTTATTTGATTTCATGAGTTTCTATATTGAAAAAACACAAATATGTCTTATTTTGAAATTATTAAATTATATGCAATTTAGAAAAAATACAAGTAAAGACAAAATTTTTGGCTTAGGTACAATTTTAAAAATTATTATAGCCATTTTCATAATTGTATTTGGCATTATTGTGATCAACCAGATTAATTTGCCTGCTCCAGACAAACAAATTGAAAAAATTTTACCAAATGAAAATTTTAAAAAAATTAAGTAAGATTTTAATTTCTGCATCTTTTTTTTTGTTTACTCTATCTGTTCAGGCCCAAGAGGTTAAAGAGATTTGGTCAGAAATTGAAAAAAAAGATATTAATAATACCCAATCAACAAATAATGCAGGCACATCTAGCAATACAGATCAGCTTGAAGATGTTAAAGTAAAACTCACTGATGAGAATATTGTAGTAGATCAAAATTTAGAAAATTCTAATATTTTGTTGGCAGGATTATTTGACCCTGATGACAACGATCTAAACCTTAACATGTGGACAAAAACAGATGGAATCAAAATTAAAAAGTTACTGGAACAAATACAGTCTAAAAATTTATCAAGTTTCTCCGAAAGGTTAATGGATGTAGCATTATTAACAAACTCTTATATTCCAAATCAAAATTTTTCATTACATGAATTTGAAAATTTCACACTTGACCATCTGATTAAAAAAAAAGATTTTGATTTAGTTGAGGAATTTATAAAAAAAAATTCTTCAATTAAAGATAAAGAAAGACTCATAAAACATGTGGCTGATTATTACTTGTCATTAAACAAAATAGAAAGATCATGTTCTGCTATTGATAGTCTAAGTTTAATAACTGATGAATATTTAGCATATTTCAAAATTTATTGCTTAATAACCCAGAATAAAAAAGATGAGGCTCAGTTGTTGTTTGATCTTAACTCCGAGCTAGATCCTTTTAATGCCTTTTTTGTTAAAAAGTTTGAAGTATTAATGGGATATGAAGACAATAATTTTATATTGTCTGATGAAAATGTTCTTTATTTTCATTTATCTCACAAAACAGACGAGAAATTTTTATACTATCCATCTGTAGAGTCTGAAGAATTTATTTGGAAATATTTATCCAACTCGAATTTACTTAAAAATCTAAATGATTTTAATCTTAGCAATATTGATCAAGTAAAGTTTTTAGAGAAAGCAACCAGTGAAGGTATTTTTGATGAAAAAGATCTATTGAATTTGTACAAAAAATTCCAATTTGAGATTGATGACCTTATTAATTATGAAGACGCATTAAAAAACTTACCAGATTATGAAGGAAGAGCTCTGATGTATCAGAGGTTTTTACTAACAGATAATCTTGAAAATAAACTTTCATTATTATCAAAATTGAATAATTCCTTTGAAAACTCAAATTTTAAAAAATCATTTGACGATGAATTATCTAAGTTGTTAAAAAAAATGGATAAA
>CABZNY010000014.1 GCA_902527265.1 uncultured Pelagibacteraceae bacterium
ACTAAATAAGGTTTATTATCACCATAAACAATTGATTGATCAATAAATTTCGAATTTGATAATTCATTTTCTATTTTGACTGGAGAAATATTGTCTCCACCAGGAGTAATCAAAATATCTTTTTTTCTGTCAGTAATTTTTAAGTAACCATTCTCAAAAATTCCAATGTCTCCTGTATGTAACCAACCATCTTTTAAAACTTTGTTAGTTTCTTCCTCATTATTCCAATAACCCAACATAACGTTCTCACCCCTAACTAAAATTTCTCCATCTAAGGCTATTTTTACCTCATTGCCTTTAAACGGTGGTCCCACAGTCTCAACCCTAATATCGTCAATTGGATTACAACTCACAACTGGAGAAGTCTCGGTTAATCCATAACCTTGTAGAGTAGGAAGCCCTATAGCATTTAAGAAAATACCAACTTCTTTATCAAGGGCTCCACCGCCAGAAACAAAAGTTTTAAGCTCACCTCCAAATTGAGTTTTGATTTTTTTTCTTACTATTTTTTCCAATATTTTATCAATTAATTTTTCTAAAATTGTTAAAGGTTGTTTATTTATTTTTTTGGTTCCAAGTTCTAACATCTTTAATATTAGTTTTTTCTTTGAACCTGTTACTTTGTTAAAACTTGCATTAATCTTTTGAAATAAATTTTGGTAAAACCTAGGTACTGCAGTCATTAATTGAGGTTTACAATCGTTCATATTTTTAATTAATTTTTCAATACTTTCTGCGTAGAATATTTTTGCTCCAACACTTATTTGAACAAATTGAACAGTGTGTTCATAAGAATGTGAGAGTGGCAACCAGGTTAAAAATCTAGTCTGATCTGTTAGCAAAGGTTTCAATATATCGAGTGCACCATCACAATTATTTAAAATTCCACCATGACTTAAGATTACACCTTTTGGGTTACCTTGTGTTCCTGAAGTGTAGATAATACAAGCTGGATCATTTCTTTTAATTGATAAGTCTGGCATATTTAAATCTTGATAATCTAAATCAGAGAATAATTTGTTTATGTTTAAATAGTCATGTTTACTTATATCTAATTCTTCAAAAGAAAAAATTTTAGTAATAAAACTCTTTTTTTTAATAATATCTTTTACTTTGTTGAATTGTTCTTGATTTGAAACAAATATTAATTTTGGATTACAATTTTCAATTATATATTCATAATCTTTCTCAGAATAAGTTGTATAAGCTGGTACAGTAATAGCTTCTGATAACATTACAGAAAGGTCTGTTATAAACCACTCAGGTCTATTTTCAGAAATTAACAAACATCTATCACCTTTTTTTGCATATTTTTTAATTTCCGAAGAGAGTTTTTTAATTGAAAGGAATGTTTTTTCCCATGTAAAACAATTTCTAGTGTCTTTTAAGGATGTTAAAAGAATATTATCTTTTTTTTGTTTTTTATAATTAATAAAAAACAGTTCGACTAAATTATTAATATTTTGTGTACTCATAAAATCTTGGTGGGCAAAGAGAGAATCGAACTCTCACAGTATTGCTACTATTGGATTTTGAGTCCAACGCGTCTACCAGTTCCGCCATTCGCCCAAAACTTTGCATATTTTAACTAATAGTATTAAATCATTTATTATATTAAAAGAAAATATGTTTAAAGAATTGTACAATAAAACAATTAAACTAGCAGGTCATAAAAGATCCAAATCTTTTTTAGGATTTATATCTTTTATTGAAAGTTTTATATTCCCAATACCACCAGATGTTTTGATAATTCCTATGACAATAGCTCGAAAACATGAATGGATTAGAATTGCATTAATTGCAACTATAGGATCTGTTTTGGGAGCTTGCCTTGGCTATCTTATCGGATATGTTTTTTTTAACGAAATTGGCCTTAAAATTTTTGAGATTTATGGTGTAGATGATGCTTCATTTTTAAAAGATAAAGTATCATCAGAAGGTGGGGTTATAGCCTGGATAACTCTTTTAGCAATTGCAGGTTTTTCACCAGTACCTTTTAAGTTACTTACAATCACAAGTGGTTTTATAAACTTTAATATTTTGTATTTTATTATCATTTCTCTGGTAACAAGAGGTTCGCGATTTTTTTTAATAGCATTTTTAGTTGGAAACTTTGGACCTGCAATGAAAAAGATTATTGAAAAAAAACTTTTAAAATTCTCTATTTTGCTGTCAGTTATTCTAATTATTTTTGCTTATTTTATATATAAATTTTTAAATAATTTTATTGATTAAATATGATCCTATTTCCTAATAGAAAAAGTTTTTATTTAATTATTTTATCTATCTCATTAATTTCGATAATTTCAGCTTTATATATTGAGTATATATTGCAGTATCAACCCTGTAAGTTATGTATTTATCAAAGATTACCTTACCTAGCTGCAATATTTGTAAGCTTTATTGGGTTTAATTATTCGAATAATGATCAAATTTTAATAGTTACAATTATGATGTTTGCTTTGAGCGCTATACTATCTGGGTATCATTTTGGAATTGAGAATAGTATATTTGATGAGCTATCAGCCTGTACATATGGATCATCAGATATTTTAAATAAATCGAAATTACTAGAGTCTCTTAACAAAACTATGCCTGTTAACTGTAAAGATGCTACTTTTAAAATTCTTGGAATTTCACTAGCGGCAATTAATACAATTTTATCAATTTTAATTGTTATTTTTTCAATTAGAACAATGGTCTATGAAAAAAACTAATAAAAAAAAATTAGAGGAATTTATAAGAGTAGATCACGCTGGAGAAAGAGGTGCAATTAAAATTTATGAGGGTCAACTGCTTGCTTTAAATACTATTGTAAAAAATGATGATTTGAAACAAATAATTGGAGAAATGAAGAAGCATGAAGTGGAACATTCAAATTTTTTTGATGATGAAATAGAAAAAAGAAATATAAAACCAACAAAATTACTACCATTATGGGATTTGCTTGGACTAGGTCTTGGATTTGGTTCAACGATACTTGGGAAAAAAGCTGCAATGTTATGTACAGCTTCTGTTGAAGAAGTAATAGACGAACATTATAAAAGCCAAATTGACCAAATAGAAGTAGATGAAAAGGATTTAAAGGAAAAAATAATAAAATTTAGACAGGACGAATTAGACCATAAAGATATAGCCTACGAGAAGGGTGCTACAAAAAAAGGTATTTATTCAATTATGGATAAAATAATTAAAACTGGTTCTAAGGTTGCTATAAAAATTTCTGAAAAAATTTAGTTACGGTTCAAGTTCGACATCCCAATACAAATAGTCCATCCAACTTTTATGTAAAAAATTAGGTGGAAAATTCTTTCCATTTTTATGAAGATCTTCTGTGGTAGGTTGAAAAGGCCATTGATTTAATGACATACCTGAGTTCTTTATTAGTCTTCCTCCCTTTTTAACATTACAGGAAGAACAAGCTGTTACAACATTATCCCAATTAGTTTTTCCACCTTTTGATCTTGGCAGTAGGTGATCAAAGGTTAATTCGTTTTTACTACCACAATATTGACAGCTAAACTTATCTCTTAAAAATACGTTAAACCTTGTAAAGTTAGGATTTGATTGAGGTCTAATGTATGATTTAAGAGCAATTACACTTGGAAGTTTCATACTAAATGAAGGACTTCTGATTTGTCTGTCATAATAACTAACAATAGAAACTCTATCTAAGAAAACAGATTTAATTGAGTCTTGCCAACTCCACAATGAAAGTGGATAATAACTTAAAGGTCTATAATCTGCATTTAAAACTAACGCTGGACATTTTTCTAGCGAAATACTTTGATCTGAAAGCTCAATCATAATTAAAACATACATTAAATATATTTTTAATCAACTTTACTAATTGTATATTAAGGATTTATTAATTAATTATATTTTTTTTAATAAAGTTTAATGCCGCACTTGATGCTTCCATAGGAATATGGTGATCACAGTTTTTGATCATTAAAGTTTCAATTTTAATTTTATTTCTTATAAAAAAATCTTCAGCTTCAAGTAAATTGCTTGGGGGGACGATTGGATCATTTTCACCATGTATCATTAAAATGTTAGTTTTATTTTTAATTCTTGGAGAAAGGTCTTTCATATTTATGATTCTTCCAGAAAACCCTACAATACAATTAAATTCTTTTTCTGATGTTAGGCCAACATTTAATGACATCATACATCCTTGACTAAAACCAGAAACACAAATTTGTGAATATTCTAAGTTAAAATAATTACTTACTTCTGAAATATAACTGTTTAAAACATTTTCTGCCCCTTTTGACTCTTGAAGAGTATATTCTGGATCTTCGTTATTTAAATCAAACCATTGAAAACCAGTTGGATTTATGCTGCACACTTGATGTGCATCAGGACATAGAAAAACTGTATTTTTTAAAAATCTTTTCCAATTTAAGGTAAGCATACTGATATCTTTTCCATCACCTCCATATCCATGAAGTAAAATTACTGCACTTTTAACTTTCTCATTATTTTCTGGTTTTATTATTGTTGTATTTAAAGAAAATTTCATAAAATTTTTGGTAACCAATCAAGTAAAGATTGATCATTAAAGTCAATATACCCAACAATTCTCCCAACTTCAAAACCATTTCGGTCTATTAAAATTGTTGTTGGTAATCCTCTTAGTTTAAACAACTGTGAAAACTCTGGTCCAGATCCTGTAAATATATCTAAATTTTTAATTTTGATTTCATCAAAAAATTCTTTTGACTTTTTATAGCTTTCGCCACCGATATTAATTGGAATAATATTAATATTTTTAAATTCATTTAAAGTTTTAAGTTTATCCAAAGATGGCATCTCTTTTTTACAAGGAGCACACCAAGTGGCCCAAAAATTTATTATTAATGGGTTTGATATATAATCATTTAAACTTACTTTTTGCTGATCAGATTTAATAAATTCTATATTTTCAATTTTTTTCTTGTCTTTATAAACTATAAGATTCTTAATTTCTGGACGCTCTATTGAATATAAGGCGCTAGATGATATTAAGTAAAATATTATTATAAGATAATTAAAAAAAATGATTTTCATATAATTAAGAGTAATTAAATATCATGGGTAAAAATAAAAACAATCAACCAATTTGGAACACTAGAATTAAGAAGGAATCAAAAAACCTTTTTAAAAAGGTTGGTGGATCAATAACAATTGATAAAAGATTATTCAAAGAGGATATTGAAGCTTCAATCGTACATGTTGAAATGTTATTTAGGCAAAAAATTATAAACTTTAAAATAAAAAATAAGATAGTATGGGGTCTGAATAGAATTAAGAATGAAATTATAAAAAAAAAATTTATTTTTGATGATAAACTTGAGGATATTCATATGAATATAGAACACAGACTTTTTGAAATAATTGGAGAAGATGCTGGTTATATTCACACCGCAAGATCAAGAAACGATCAAGTAGTTACAGATTTTAAAATTTGGTTAAGAAAAGCTAATAAAGAGATTGTTAAAAATATTGATGTAACAATTAAAAATATTTTAAAAAAAGCAGAAAAAAATGTTGAAACAATTATGCCTGGTTTCACACACCTTAAAAATGCTCAACCAGTTTCTTTTGCTCATTACTTAATGGCTTACCTAGAAATGTTTAACAGAGATAAAAATAGATTTAAAAATAATTTAGAGAGCCTTAATGAAAATCCACTTGGCGTAGCTGCTTTAACTGGTACTTCTTTTAAAATTGATAGATTTTATACTTCAAAAAAATTAGGTTTTTATAGACCAACTAAAAACTCAATCGATACTGTTTCTGACAGAGATTTTGTAATTGATTTTCTTTATTGTTGTTCAGCATGTGCTGTTCATATCTCAAGGATTGCAGAGGAGTTTATCATCTGGAATTCAGATGCTTTTAAACTTATTAATTTGAATGATAAAATTGTAACTGGATCATCGATTATGCCTCAAAAAAAAAATCCTGATCCTCTAGAATATTTAAGAGGCAAAACAGGTCTCATGTTTGGAAATCTATTTTCTATGCTTACAACATTAAAAGGGTTGCCTCTTTCTTATTTTAAAGATTTGCAAGATGATAAAGAAATTGTTTTTAAATCATTTGATCAATTAAAAAATTCCTTAATTATATTAAATGATGTTCTTAAAAATTTTTCACCAGATAAAAAAAGAATGATTGAACTTGCGGAAAGTGGCTACATTACAGCAACTGATTTAGCAGATTATATGGTTAGAGAATTAAATTATCCATTTAGAAAAGCCTATTTACAAACAGCAAAAATTGTAAATTTTGCTGAAAAAAATAAAAAAAAACTGTCAGAACTTTCAATGAAAGAGATAAATAAAATTGAAAAAGGTTTAACTACTGACGTTCTAAAAGTATTTGAACTAAAAAAATCTGTTAATTCTAAAGTTTCTTATGGTGGAACTTCTTTCGACAACATTAAGAAAATGATATTAAGTTACAAAAAGAAATAGCTATGATTAAAAAAATGACTTTAATTACTATATGTCTAATTTTATTAACTTCATGTGGAAGAAAGAATGAGCCAAAATATGAGGCATCATTAAATAATAACGTTATGAAATTTAATAATTTTAATAACGTATTTGAAATGCCAAAAAAAGATGAAATATATAAATAATATTTATACAATTGAAAAATCTAAACTCACAAAAGTAATTAAAAAGTTTGAAACACCAATTTTTTGCTATTCAGAGAAAAAAATTAATGAAAATATAAGTAACTTTAAAAGAAGTTTTAAATCTTTTTCTCCAATCATATGTTTTTCAACAAAGTCAAACTGTAATATAGAAATACTTAAACTAATTAAACGAAGTGGATTGGGAGCTGATGTTGTCTCAAAAGGTGAATTAATGATTGCGCTTAAAGCAGGAATAACTTCCAAAAAGATTGTTTTTTCTGGAGTGGGTAAAACTAGGTCAGAATTAATTTATGCAATAGATAAAAATATTTTATTGATTAATTGTGAGTCAAAAAGTGAAATATTAGAAATAGAAAGTATAGCAAAATCTAAGAATAAAAAGGTAAATATTGGAATTAGATTAAATCCAAATACAGATGCAAAAACAATTAAACAAATTTCAACTGGTAAAAAAGAAAATAAATTTGGCGTTAATGAGAAGACATTTGTTGAAATTTCTAATTATATAAAAAATTCAAAATTTTTAAATTTAAAGTGTTTAAGTGTACATATTGGAAGTCAAATTCTAGATTATAAACCTTATAAAAAAATGCTAAACGTCTTAGACAAATTAATAAAAAAAGTTAATTTAAATTTTGAGTTTATAGACCTTGGTGGTGGAATGGGTATTGACTATAACAAGGACAATAAGAAATTTAATTATAAAAAATATAATGAAATTATTAAAAAATTTTTAAAAAAGCATAAATCAAAAATTATTTTTGAACCTGGTAGATCAATTATAGGCGATACTGCAATACTAATTTCAAAAATTATTTATATAAAAGAAAATTCTAAAAAAGATTTTATTATTGTAGATGCAGCTATGAATGATTTTATGAGACCTGCGTTGTATGGGGCTAAGCATAGAATAATTCCATTAAAAAAAACTAATAAAATGACTAAGAAAAGTTATGATTTTGTAGGCCCTATTTGCGAAACGACAGATAAATTCTTAACGACAAATAAATTTCAAAAATTAAACGAGAAAGATTATATTATTATTTGCGACGTAGGGGCATATGGCTCATCTTTATCTTCAAATTATAACGTTAGACCTAAACCTGCTGAAATATTAATTAAGGGTTCAAAAATAAATATAATTAAAAAAAGACAAAAACTAAAAGATATAATTTAGTTTTTGACAAAAATGATAAGAAAACTTCTATTTTTATTTTTTTTCTTTCTAGGTATATCTATAATTTCAATAATTTTCCTACCATCATTAATAATGCCAACTAAAATAGTCTTATTTGGTGGAAAACTGATGGGAAGATGGGCAGCATTTTGCATTCAAAGTTTTTTACAAACAAAAATTATTGTTAAAGGTAGAGAAAATATTATTAAAAATGAAAAGTTTTTTATTGCTTGTTCTCATCAATCAATGTTTGAAACTTTTTACCTACAAACAATTTTTAATTCACCAATATTTATTTTAAAATATGAATTAATCAAAATTCCTATATTTGGTTGGTATTTAAAAAAGATAGGATCAATTTCTATAAATCGAAATAAAATTAGTAAAGATAATTTAGGTTTAATTGATAAAATAAAAAATTCTGTAAGAAATTCAGAAAGGCCGTTAATTATCTTTCCACAAGGAACTAGAGTTTTGCCAAATGAAACAGTTCCCTTTAAAAAAGGAGTTGGTAAAATTTATGATGAATTAAAAATAAAATGCCAACCAGTGGCCATAAATTCTGGAAATGTTTGGCCAAAAAATGGAAAATTAACTTCAAAAAAAACAATAATAATATCAATTCTTTCCGCAGTAAAACCTGGAATGAGCTCAACAGATTTTACAAATTATATTGAAAGTAAAATATATAATGAATTAGATATAATGAATTAGCCCTTCATTGGCATTACAACATATATGCTATCATAATCAGCTGGGTCTCTAATTAGGGCTGGAGAACCTGTATCTTTTAAATAAATTTCAATATTATCTCCATCAAGTTGGGAGGCAACATCAATTAAATACCTTGAATTGAAACTTATATCTAGCTCATGATCAAACTTAACACTTAAACTTTCTTTACCATCACCACTATTTGTATTGTTAACTGAGAGATCAAGATTATCTTTTGAAAGATTAAATTTTACACCATCTTTTTTATCTAGAGAGACTGAAGCAACCCTATCTACTGAATTTAAAAATGATTTTAGATCAACTTCTAATTTTTTTTGATTTTCTTTAGGTATCACCTGTACGTAGTTTGGAAATTTTCCGTCAATAAGCTTGGATATCAATACACTGTTATTAATTTCAAATTTAATTTTTGATTTTATATTTGATATTTTTACCTCACCTTCATAGTCCTCTAGTAATGAGCAAAGTTGAAAAATAGTTTTTTTTGGTAAAATTATCTGATCGAATTGGACTTTATTTTGAAGTCTTATCTTTGATATAGACATTCTGTGACTATCTGTGGCTGCAGCTGTTAGAAAATTTTTATCTTCAACCTCTGTCTGATGTAAAAAAATTCCACTTAAATAATGTCTTGTTTCGTCATTAGATACTGAAAATTTACATTTATTTAACAGTTTTAGTAGCTCTTTTGATTTAATCAAAAACTCATTTTCATTAAAATTTTCATCTGTTAACGGAAATTCAGAAGCACTGATGCAATTTAAGTTGAAAACAGATTTATCAGACTCTAAATGCAATTTATTTTCACTAGGATTAGAAAAGTTAATTTTACTTCCAGATGAAAATTTTCTGACTATATCATACATTATTGATGAAGATGAAGTAGTTTTACCCTCTTCTATTATTTCAACATTTGGAATTTGATGAATAAAAATTAAATCAAGATCAGTAGCTGTAATTGTTAGTTTCCCATTGCTTACATCCAATAATACATTTGAAAGTATCGGTAACGTACTTCTTTTTTCAATTACACCCTGACAGTAATTTAAAGATTTTTGAAGGTCTTGTTGATTTAAACTAAACTTCATTTTCCTTATTATACAAAATCTTATTTTTTAAACTATCAATATTAATATTTAGTTCACTATCCTCTTTCCTTAATCTCTCTATAGTTTTAACAGAGTGGATTACGGTTGTGTGATCTCTATTAGAAAAGGATCTACCTATCTCAGGCAAGGATTTGGATGTTAACATTTTAGCAAGATAAATTGCAGTCTGTCTAGGTCTGACAAGATATCTTGATCTTCTTGGAGAAAGCATTTCATTTTTGCTAATTTTATAAAATTTGCAGACTATTGTCTGTATTGTATCAATGTCCACTTTATTTTCGGTAAGATTTAGCAAATCTTTTAAAACTATTTTTACCTCCGACAAGTTTGGAACTTTATTATAAATCCTTGTGAATGAAACAATTCTATTTAATGCTCCAACTAATTCTCTAATACTAGTTTTAATTTCTTCACTTAAAAATTTTTGAATTTCCTCAGAAATTACTACTTGATTTGAATAAGATAATTTCAATTCATCAGTTTTAGATTTAATAATTTTATATCTAAGTTCATAATCAGGGTTTTGAATATCCACAACTAAACCTCCTGAAAATCTAGATTTTATTCTCTCTTGTATCCTAGTTAGTTTATTTGGTGGTCTGTCTGCTGAAATTATTATTTGTGAATTTTTATCTAACAATGCATTGAAGGTATGAAAAAATTCTTCTTGCATAGCTTCTTTGCCATTCATGAACTGAATATCATCGATTAATAAAATATCAGTATTTCTAAAGTACTCTTTAAACTTCACCATTTCATTTGATTTTATAGACTTAACAAATTGATACATAAATCTTTCTGCTGATATAAACATAACTTTATTCTTTTCCTTCAATTCTAGACCAATAGCGTTAAGTAAGTGTGTTTTACCCATTCCTACCCCACCATATAAATATAAAGGATTATAATGAGCTATATCTTTGGAAACTTTTTTCGATGCTTCAAATGCTAATTTGTTACTTCCTCCAGTTAAAAAATTTTCAAAGTTTTTATTTGGATCTATCCTATTATATTGAAGATAAGAGTCTTTTATAAACGATACATTATCATTATTAACTTCAAAAGAATTTTTGGATGGAATATTTGTCTCACTAATTTCAGTTTCTTTATTATTTTTAATTGTAAATTCAATCCTCACCAGGTCTTTTTTGTATTCTTTAATTGTCTGCAATATTTGGTCTAAATATCTTGATACTATCCAATCTCTTATAAATCTTGTTGAGACTGAAAATAATATATAATTATGAAATTCTTCAACTAATTCAATTTTATTTATCCAACTCTCAAAAATATCGTTTCCAAGTTTTTCACGTAATTCTTTTTTAATACCCTGCCAATCAATTTTTTTTTCGAGTGCTTTATTGTTTTGTAAATTATTTTTCATGAGGGAATTCCACTTAAGACTTATAAATATTTAATGCAATAAATTTATTTGTAAAAACAAAAAAAAATAAAATTTACGATTGAATAAATTTCTGATTGAATTTTTTTAAAATTATTTTTGCAACCTAGTGGGGTAACAAATTAAAAATTTAAAATTTTACTAACTCTATATCTAGTAATTTTTAAGATTTATTTTTTAGATGTAGTAATTTATTAATAAATTGTACGTTTAAGTTGTATACGAAAAAATTTTTACTTATTAGAGGTTGTTACAGAGAATTAATTTTTTTTGTAATTCTTGAAACATTTCTTGAGGCATTTTGTCTTTTGATGATTCCTGTTTTTGCAATTGACATCAGTTCTGAATTTAGCTTTGGTAAAAACGCTAAAGCTTCTTTTTTATCCTTTTTTTCTATTATAGAGTTCATTTTTTTCAATGCACTCCTATAACGACTCTTTCTAGATCTGTTAACAGCTGTTTGCCTTTTAATTTTTCTAGTACGTTTAATTGCTGATTTAGTATTCGCCATAAGCGTGAGTGTATATCTTCAGATAATGATTGGGTCAATACAATAATTTTTTATTTTTGACATAAATTACAAAAAAAACTAGACCTATTTGAAATAAATTTTTTATGTATTATCCCTTTGCAACTATATTTTAAACATTTTTTATTTTCTCTTTGATAAACATTAAAATTTTTTTGAAAAGAACCTTGGACTCCACCTGTATTCATAAAATCCCTGATGCTTGACCCTCCTTTATCAATTGCTTTTCTTAAAACTACTCTTGAAAAATGAGAAATTTTTTGGCAATCATTTAAACTAAGCGAGCTTACCTTCTTAGATGGTAAAATCTTACATAAAAATAATATTTCACTCGCATAAATGTTTCCGATTCCTGAAACAAAATTTTGATCAATTAAAAAATTCTTAATATTTTTTTTCTTATTTTTAAAATAGTTAAATATATAATTTTTATCAAACAAAGAATCAAAAGGTTCCGGTCCATATTTTTTAAAATTTTTATTTATTTGTTCATTATTTTTAAAATAAGAAAAATAACCAAATCTTCTTGGATCATTGTAAATTAATTTAAAGTTATCAATTTTGATTTCTACATGATTGTGCTTTTTGGGTAATAATGGAGAATGATAAAAACTAGTGTTCGTTATAGAATTTTTTTTTCTGGATTTGCTAATTAAATGAATAGTTCCCGACATTCCAAGGTGTATCATTAAATTAGATCTATCTTCAAATTTGAGAATTAAATGTTTTGAAAACCTATCTACTTTTATAATTTTTTTCTTTACTATATTTTTTTCGAAATTTTTTGGGATCTTAAACCTTAAATTTCTATTTTTTATTAATATGTCTTTAATAATCTTTCCTGTAATACTCTTATTCAAAGATTGTTTGACAATTTCTACTTCTGGTAATTCAGGCATTTCATACTATATTAGTGTTTAATATAATTTATATGCAACAAAAACTTCAAAATAAAGCAGGACTCGTCGAAGGAGTATTTAATAAAGTTTACGATAAATATGATTTGATGAACGATTTTATGTCATTTGGAATTCATAGACTTTGGAAAAAAAACCTTATGAATTGGATGAATCCAACTAAAGATAAAAAATATTTAGATGTTGCTTGTGGCACTGGCGATTTAGGCAAATTATATCTAGATTATACAGACAAGAATGGGGAAATTACATCTTCAGATTCGAATAGCAAAATGATTGAAAAAGGTAAAAAAAGACTACTCAAATATAAAAATATAAACTGGGTAGTTGCAGAGGCAGAGAAATTACCATTTGAAAATGACACTTTTCATTTTTATACAATTAGTTTTGGATTACGAAATACAAAAAATTTAGATAAATCTTTATCAGAAGCTTACAGAGTTCTTAAACCTGGTGGAAGATATATGTGTTTAGAATTTTCAAAAATTCAAAATTCCAATTTGGATTTTTTATACAAAAATTACTCAAAATTAATTCCTCACATAGGAAAAGCAGTTGTTGGTGATAAAGACCCTTATGAATATTTAACTAAAAGTATAGAAGAATTTGTTAATCAGGAAGAATTGATAGATTTATTGAAGGAAAATAATTTTAAAAATTGTTCATATAGAAATTTATCTGGCGGAATAGTAGCTATTCATTCTGCTTGGAAAATATAATGTTCAAAAGATTAATTACATTATTTAAACTCGGTAGAAAACTTGCTAAATCCGATGTTTTAACTATTTTATCGAAATTTAATAAACCACCTTTACTAATAAGTGCAATATTTAAATTGCTTTCCTTTTCTTTTAATAAAAAAGATGTGTCATTTGATAATTTAAGTGAAGGCGAAAAATTATCTAATTCATTAGCATCTATGGGCACAACATTTATTAAACTCGGCCAGTTTTTAGCTACAAGACCAGATATCATAGGAGATAAATTATCAAAGGAACTAGAAAATTTACAAGATAAACTTCCACCTTTTTCACAATCAAAAGCTAAAGAAATGATTAAGAAAGATTTAGGTGATAAACTATATAATTCAATTATTAATATAAGTGAGCCAGTGGCAGCTGCCTCAATTGCTCAAGTACATAAAGCTCAAATAAATGATGACGGAGTTATTAAAAACGTAGCAATAAAAATATTAAGACCAGATATTAAAAAAATTTTTAACGAAGAAGTAGATGCTTTGATGCTTTTTGCCTATATCGTTGAGTCATTAATCAAAAAAACTAAACGGTTAAAACTAGTCGAGGTAGTATTTTTATTGAAAGAAATTACCAGTCTTGAGATGGATTTAAGATTTGAAGCGGCTGCAGCCAACGAATATGCAGAAAACACTAAAAATGATGTAGGTTTTGAAGTTCCTAAAATCTATTGGGATTATACAAGCGAAAATATAATGACCCTTGATTGGATTGATGGTGTATCTATAAGAGAAACAGAAGAACTAGAGAAAAGATCAATTGATACAAAAAAAATTGCCACTGATATAATTCAACATTTTTTAAGACATGCAGTAAGAGATGGCTTTTTTCATGCAGATATGCATCAAGGAAATATTTTTGTAAATGAAAGTGGTCAAATTGTTCCTATTGATTTTGGTATCATGGGAAGGCTAGATAATGTCAGTAAAAGATTTTTAGCTGAAATTTTATTTGGTTTTATACAAAGAGATTATAAAAAAGTTGCAGAGGTGCATCTTGCAGCAGGACTAGTCCCTAATGATGTGCCTGTTAATGATCTTGCTCAAGCATTAAGATCAATTGGTGAACCAATTTTTGGACACTCTATAAAAAATATTTCAGGTGGTAAGCTACTAAAACAACTTTTTGACGTTACCGAAAAATTTAATATGCAGACTCAACCTCAGTTACTTATGTTACAAAAAACAATGGTAGTAGTTGAAGGAGTTGCAAGAAGATTAAACCCTGAGACAAACATTTGGGAGACATCTAAACCTGTTCTAGAAAAATGGCTAAAAGAAACTAAAGATCCTATAAATTCAATTAATGAAACATTAAAAGAATCTGTGGAGGTATTAAAACGTCTTCCAAATTTACCTGAGGTAATGGATAAAGCAAACCAAGCCCTTAATTACCTTGCAAGTGGTCAAATACCTCAAAATTCAAATTCTTATAATGAATTAAATACTAAAAAAGAGGAAATGAAGTCATTTAGAAATCAATCAATTATTGGCTTATTATCTCTTGTAATTTTAACTCTATTGGTATTTTAATTCTTCTCATGAAAAATAAAAAAATTCTTCTAATCATATGTGGCGGAATATCTGCTTACAAAAGCTTAGAAGTGATAAGAGGTTTAAAAAAAAGAGATGTAAGTATTAAAACAATACTTACAAAGAGTGGTAAAAACTTTGTAACACCTCTGTCTATTTCATCTCTTTCGCAGGAAAAAGTATATGAAGACATATTCAGTGCAGAAAATGAAGCTGAAATGGATCATATTTCACTTTCTAGATGGGCAGATTTAATTTTAATTGTGCCTGCAACAGCAAATACAATCTCAAAATTAAGTTATGGTTTAACCGACGACCTAGCTAGCACTGTCGTTTTAGCATCTGATAAACAGGTGTTTTTGGTCCCAGCTATGAATGTAAGAATGTGGGAACACAAATCAACTAAAGATAATTTATCAAAATTAAAAAGTTACGGTTATAAGATAATTGGCCCTGAAATTGGAGATATGGCTTGTGGAGAGTATGGAAAAGGCAAAATGTCAGAACCATCATATATATTAGAGACTATAGAAAATTATTTTAAGAATATTGAAAATAATAAAAAATATAAAGCATTAGTTACAGCTGGACCTACTAAAGAGTTTATAGATCCAGTAAGATTTATAACTAATAAATCAAGTGGAAAACAAGGTTATGAAATTGCTAAATCATTAAGAGATAATGGTTTTGAAACAACACTTATTTCTGGAGAAACAAATTTAGACCCAGTTGAGGGAGTAAAATTTATTTCTGTTAAAACTGCAGAAGAAATGTTTAGAGAAACTCTCAGAAATCTACCAACTGATGTTGCTATTTTTAATGCAGCAGTAGCAGATTTTAAAGTTAAAGAGATCAATAGTGAAAAAATTAAAAAAAGTGAAAATTTGGATCTTAAGTTAGAAAAAAATATTGATATTTTATCAAACATATCAAATCATAATTCACTTAGACCAAAGATTACAATTGGATTTGCAGCAGAATCACAAAATCTTGAAATAAATTCAAAGAGAAAATTAGACCAAAAAAATTGTGATTGGATTATTGCAAATGATATTTCTAATAAAACAATAGGTTTTGACTCTGATGATAATGAAGTTTCTATATTTTATAAAAATAAAGAAAGTGAAAAGTTATTAAAAAAAAACAAATCTTTAATAGCATCTGAGATAGTGGATAGAGTTATCTCTGAGCTTAATTAATCAATGGTAAAGGTTTTATTTAAGAGACTTAACCAAAAAGCAAAACTTCCAATTTATAAAACTAGTGGGTCTTCGGGTATGGATCTGATGGCATGTGTAGATGAACCTATAACAATCAAACCAAATGAGTCGAAATTGATACCCACAGGTATTGCAATTGCAATTCCTGAAGATACAGAGATTCAAATTAGACCAAGATCTGGTCTTGCCGCAAAATCAAGTATTACTGTGTTAAATACACCAGGCACAATTGATAGTGATTATAGAGGAGAGCTAAAAATTATTTTATTTAACCATGGTAAAGATGAATTTACTGTCAATCATGAAGATAGAGTTGCTCAAATGGTTTTAATGCCTATTTTAAAAGTAGAAATTGAAGAAACAAATGAATTACCAGAGACAATCAGAGGGTCTGGAGGATTTGGATCTACTGGTAAATAGTAAATGTTAAGTAACAAAGACCTCAAGCGATATTCAAGACAGATTATTTTAAAAAAAGTTGGGATTTTAGGTCAAAAAAAAATTCAAAATTCCAAAGTTCTAGTTGTTGGATGTGGTGGTTTAGGGTCACCAGTGATTGATTTACTTTCACGAGCAGGTATTGGCAAAATTGGGATGATGGATCATGACAAAGTTTGTTTATCAAATTTACACCGACAAATTATGTTCACTGCTGGTGATGTTGGAAAATATAAAGTTAATATTTTAAAGAAAAAAATAAGTAAAATTAATAAAAAAGTAAAAGTTAAAATTTATAGGAACAAAGCAGACGAGAAAAATTTAGGAAAAATTCTGAAACAGTATGATGTTATTGTTGATGGTACAGATAATTTTAAAGCAAAATTTCTTTTAAATAAATTTTCTTTAAAATATAAAAAAAAACTTATTATTGGAGCTATAAGTAAATTTGAAGGACATATTTTTACATTTGATTTTAGTTTAAAAAAAAGCCCCTGTTTAAAATGTTTTTACCAAGGTGAACCAGCAGAAGGAGTTTTGGATTGTGAAACAGATGGTATATTAGGATCAACGGCAGTTATTACGGGTGGCCTACAGGCCAATGAGGTTCTGAAGACAATTTTAAATGTTGGTAAAAATTTAAATTCCCATATTTTAATAATAAATTTATTAAATCTTAAATTTAGAAAAGTATTATTTAGAAAAAGAAAAGGATGTATATGCGAAAATATTTAATACTTTCATTTTTTTTTCTTTTACCATTTTCATCGTTCGCTCAAGAAAATAATTATTTTCTGATGTTAAAAAATCAAAAAGTAAATGTTAGATACGGTCCAAGCTTTGATTATCCAATTAAATATGTTTATAGAAAGATTGAATTACCTCTAAAAGTAATCGATAAAAAAGAAAATTTCAGAAGAGTTATTGATCATAAAAAAAATAGTGGTTGGATCCATATTTCACAATTGAGGAATTCACGTTCTATAATCACCAAATCTGAAAAAATTCTATTTAGAAAACCTACAAAATATTCAAAACCATTGGCAAAGTTGGATACGGGTCGTCTTTTAAAAGTTATTAAATGCGAAAAAAAATGGTGTAATATAAGTACGGGCGATTACTCAGGTTGGATTTTGAAAGATGACAAAATTTGGGGTATCGTTAATTAAAGTCTGCAGAAAGAGCTTTAATATTATCTTCCGAAAATTTAGTTGTGTGTGAATATTCTTTATGATCAATACCTACTTCAATTGAATTATTTTGGTCTTTGAACTTATTTACTTGATCATCTGAAAATTTAAAATGTATAAATTGAACTGAAGATGCTTTTCCATCCTCTGAAGTTCTGTCAACATCCATTTCTGGAACTGCATAAATTTTTTCGTCACCAACTTTAATAAATATATTATTTTCTACTCCACCTAGCTTTCCAAGAAACTCTGCCCTTATAATTGGATTGTCTATCTCAAACATTAAAGTGGCAACTAATTCTTTTCCATTAGGGATTAAAGGATTATATGCTGCAAGTTCGTCTGTAACTTGTTCGTCTCCACCCTTTTCAATGTAAAGCATTTCTTGAACTTGGGCTATCATTGTCTCATAACATTCAAAATAAAATGTTGCATAAGGCCCTAAAAGAATTCTTCTATTCTTTTTAAACTCAACTAATTCTTTTCTCATTTGTCTTCTAACCTTTGTGTATGCATCTAAAGGAAGAAGATCTTCTTTTGTAATAATTTTTTGTTCTTTTGACATTCTATAATCCATAACTTTTTGAGACTATTTCAATTGGATGCACAGCTTCATCACTTACGATGTTTGTATCATCAGCTAACTGCTTAATATGTTTACCAGCCAATGGACAGTCGGATGCCATATATTTATTATTTTTTCTTTTAACAGTGCTTGCGGTAGTTTTGCCCACCTTGTTTGCTATATCATGAGTTTCTTTTAAAATACCAAAGGTTCCTCCATGACCTGCGCATCTTTCAACAACATCTAATTTAATATTTGGAATTAATTTAAGCATATCTCTTGCCTTATTCCCCATATTTTGCGCTCTAGCATGACAAGCATTATGGACTGTTACTCCTCCATCAATTTCTTTCAACCCATTAACTAAACCCTCTTTATTTGCAATATCCATAACATACTCATCAATATCGAGAGTATTTTGGGAAAGTTTTTTAATTATCCCATCATTTGGCATCAATAAAGGCCATTCAAACTTTAACATTAATCCACAACTTGCTGTTAAGGTTACTACTTTATAACCTTTTTCGACATATTTGATTAATTCTCTAGAAACTAACTCTGCTTGCTTTGTAACTTTATCTAGATCTGCTTGTTCCAGATAAGGCATACCACAACAGCCCACATAAGAGTGTTCTACTTCTACATTATTATGATGAAGTACTTTTAAAGCAGCTTCTCCAGTTTTTTTCTTGTTAAAATTTACAAAACAAGTGGAGTAAATTACAACTTTTCTTTCTTTATATTTTGGTAAAATATTTTTTTTAAATTTTTGAAAATAATTTGCGAATGTTTCTTTATTGTATTTTGGTAAAATAACTCTTTTATCTATTCCAGTAATAAATTCTAAAACTTTTCTAGCAAATTTATTTTTTATGTCGGTAATCCAATTTATGAAAAAGCTAAAAAATATTCCTATTTTTGAATTTCTATCAATTTGAGTTAATTGATTTGCGGTTTTTGAAATATCACCATTTTTTCTTTGAGCCGTTCTATATCTCAACATCAAATGTGGAAAATCTAAATCAAATTCATGTGGTGGTACATAAGGACATTTAGTCATAAAACACATGTCACACAAAGTGCAGGCATCTACAACAGGTTTAAACTTATCACTTGAAAGATCTGATACTTCACCTCCCTCAGTTTCATCGATATAGTCAAATAATTTTGGAAAACTATCACACAAATTAAAACATCTTCTACATCCGTGACATATATCAAATACTCTTCTCATTTCCTGATCAATTTTCTCAGGATTTATAAAATCTGGATCCCTAAATTTTAATGGGTGTCTTATAGGTGCTTGTGTGCCGCCTTCTTTACTCATAGATTTTTAAATGTAAATTTTGTGGACGAGAGGGGTTTCGTCCACAAACTTTGTTTAAGCGATGCTTTCTAAAGTCTTTTGAAATTTACCTGCGTGTGATTTTTCAGCTTTTGCTAAAGTCTCAAACCAGTCAGCTATTTCATCAAAACCTTCGTCTCTAGCTGTTTTAGCCATTCCAGGATACATATCTGTGTACTCATGTGTTTCACCTTGAATTGCAGACTCAAGATTGGCTTTTGTTTCACCAATTGGCTTACCAGTTGCTGGATCACCTACCTCTTCTAAATATTCTAAGTGGCCATGAGCATGTCCAGTTTCACCTTCTGCAGTTGATCTAAATACCGCTGCTACGTCGTTAAAGCCTTCAACATCTGCTTTTTGAGCAAAATAAAGATATCTTCTATTTGCTTGGCTTTCTCCAGCAAATGCTTCTTTTAAATTTTCCTCTGTTTTACTACCTTTTAATGACATATTTACTCCTACTATTAATAATGATTCTAAAGTGGTCTATATATAGAGGAATTATAATATGTCAACAGTTTAGAATAAATATAATATATAATTTAAACTATTGATATTATTGAGTTATTTTTGAGATTGATTATCACTCACAATTTTAGCGATAACTTCTACTGATCTTATTTTTTTTCCTGGGATTGTTCTTTTAATATTAACTTCATCAACATCATCTTGATGAATATCAATCAATTTATTTTCTTCTTCGTCGAAGAAGTGGTGATGATGTGTTACATTTGTATCATAATAACTTTGTGAAGCATTTAGTGGAATCTCTTTTAAATAGCCCTTGTTTATAAACGCGTGAACAGTATTGTAAACTGTTGCTAGTGAAACATTGATATTTGCTTGATTTTCAATGATTTTAACTAGTTCCTTAATTGTAAAGTGAAAAGTATTATCAGCATCAAACAACACTTCACAAATTTTAATTCTTTGTTTTGTTGGTCTTAGACCTGAATTTCTTAGTTTATCTATATATTTATCAGCGTAGGCCATTACTAATTATAATTATTCTAAAGAATATCTATATTATAATGTTTGTAAATCAAGTAATAAGATTAAAAAAATTATGAAAAAAAGTTCCTTTAATTATGATGAATTAATAAGCTGCGCAAATGGGGAGCTTTTTGGCCCAGGAAATGCAAAATTACCTTCTCCGCCAATGCTAATGTTTGATAGAATTACTGAAATTAGTGAAAAAAATGGAGCTTTTGACAAAGGGGTGATGAAGGCTGAACTTGATATAAAAGATGATCTGTGGTTTTTCGATTGTCACTTTAAAGAAGATCCAGTAATGCCAGGATGTTTAGGATTGGATGCGATGTGGCAACTAGTTGGCTTTTACTTGGGTTGGCTTGGAAATCCTGGTAGAGGAAGGGCTTTGGGGGTAAGCACAGTAAAGTTTACAGGAGAGGTTTTAAAAGGTGTCAAAATGGCGACATATATTATTGATATGAAAAGAATATTGATTAAAGGTGAAACAACAGTTGGACTAGCGAATGGTATTCTGCTTGCTGATGGTAAGAAAATATACTCTGCAGACAGTCTAAAAGTAGGATTATTTAAATAATGAGAAAAGTAGTAATTACAGGTTTAGGGATTGTTTCATGTCTTGGTAATAATCAAGAAGAAGTTCATCAATCTTTATTAAACACTAAATCTGGAATTTCTTTTTCTGAAGAATACAAAGAACATAATCTGAAAAGTCATATTCATGGAAAGCCTAATATAAAACTAGAGGATCATATAGATAGAAAAACAATTAGATTTATGGGTTCAGGATCTGCTTACAATTATATTGCAATGAAAGAGGCAATTGAAGACTCTGGTTTGGAAGAAAGTGAAGTAAGTAATTTCAAAACAGGAATTGTTATGGGTTCAGGCGGACCTTCAATTGAAAATGTTATTTTGGCAGCTGACAAAACTAGAGCCAAAACTCCAAAATTGATGGGACCTTTTATTGTACCTAGAACTATGGCGAGTACCGCATCGGCAACACTCGCTGTTCCTTTTAAAATTAAAGGTACAAACTATACAATGAGTTCAGCCTGCGCAACTAGCGGACACTGTATTGGAAATTCTATGGAACTTATTCAGATGGGAAAACAAGATGTTGTTTTTGCAGGGGGTAGTGAAGAGATACACTGGGCGATGACTGCAATGTTTGATGCAATGACTGCTTTATCTTCTAAATATAACGATACTCCTGAAAAAGCTTCGAGGGCTTATGACAAAACTAGAGATGGTTTTGTAATTGCTGGGGGTGCAGGAGTTTTAGTTCTTGAGGAATATGAACATGCTAAAGCTAGAGGAGCAAAAATATACGCAGAATTAACTGGTTATGGAGCGACCTCAGATGGATATGATATGGTGGCACCATCTGGTGAAGGTGCAGTAAGATGTATGCAAATGGCCATGGCGACTTCAAAAAATAAAATAGATTATATAAATACTCATGGAACTTCTACTCCAGTTGGAGATATTACTGAATTGAATGCTGTTAAAGAAGCTTTTGGAAATGAAATTCCAAAGATTAGCTCAACTAAATCTTTATCAGGTCATCCGTTAGGAGCTGCATCAGTGCATGAAGCAATATATTGTTTAATTATGATGAAAAATAATTTTATTACTGGGTCGGCTAACATAAGCGAAATGGATGATGAAGCTAAAAAATTTCCAATAGTTGCTAAAACAGAAACAGAGGTAAAATTGGATACTGTCATGTCTAATAGTTTTGGATTTGGTGGAACAAATGCAACCCTAGTATTTGAGAAAGTCTAAATTATGTCTTTAATGAAGGGTAAAAAAGGACTAATAATGGGTGTAGCTAATGAGAGATCTATTGCTTGGGGTATTTCTCAAAAACTTTCTGAGGCAGGTGCAGAATTAGCTTTTACATATTTAGGTGATGCTCTTAAAAAAAGAGTAGTCCCTCTTGCAGAAAAACTAAATTCTAATGTTACTTTTAGCTGTGATGTTGAAAAAAAAGAGGAAGTGGTAAAATTATTTGAGGATATTAAATCTCAATGGGGGGAAATAGATTTTGTTGTTCACGCAATCGCTTTTTCAGATAAATCTGAACTTTCAGGAGAATATTTAAACACTACTAGAGAAAATTTTTTAAGAAGTATGTTGATTTCGTGCTTTTCATTTACTGAAGTCGCAAAAGAAGCTTCAAAAGTGATGAAAGAGGGTGGGAGTTTGGTTACACTCAGCTATGAAGCTAACAAAGCAATTCCCAATTATAATGTAATGGGTGTCTGCAAGGCAGCATTAGAGTCTAGTGTTAAATACTTAGCAAGAGATTTGGGCACTAAAGGAATAAGAGTGAACGCAATAAGTGCAGGTCCGATTAAGACATTGGCAGCATCAGCTATTGGGGATGCTAAATTCTTATATAAATGGAATGCGGATCACTCTTTTTTAAAAAGAAATGTAGATAATTTAGATGTTGGAAACTCAGCATTATATCTTCTGAGCGATATGGCAGGTGGTGTTACAGGTGAAATTCACTATGTTGATGCTGGTTATAATAAAGTAGGTATGCCAGATCCAAAAAATATATCTTAAAATTTTATCATTATGCTAATTTTAGTTTGGTTTGTAGTTTGTATTATATTTTTTATAGTACAATTAATTCTTGAAGGTTCTGGTCATGCGCTAGAAGTTTTTGCCCTATTGACTGCAATAGCTTTATTTTTAATAAATAGACTAAGTAAAAAAAAAATTAAATAATAATCTATTGTGAGAAGAAATTTTTTAAAAATCGCTGGAACTTCTATATTTAGTTTTATATTTTATCCATTAACTTCATTGGCAAATAACATTGTGGGTTTTAAAAAAAAATTAAAAAAAGATGAGAGTGAATATAATATAATAAATCCTGACCTAACAAATGAGCAAAAAATAATAATGTTTGAAGAGGGTACAGAACGTGCTGGAACTAGTGAATTAAATTATGAAAAGAGAAAAGGGACTTATCATTGTGCAAATTGTGGTGTGAAACTATTTGAGTCCACTGCAAAATTTGATAGTGGAACTGGTTGGCCGTCATTCACTGAGGCAATACCAGGTGTATTTGTAACAAAAACTGATTATTCTTTTGGCATGAAGAGGACTGAATACAGCTGTGCAAATTGTGGTGCTCATCATGGCCATGTATTTAATGATGGTCCTGATGGTGGAAAAAGATATTGTAGCAACGGTCTTTGCTTGCTCTTTGTCCCGGAGAGTTAGTAATTATATTTTTCTAATATAACCAACATTAGTAGTTTTAAAATGCTTGAAAGGTATATTTGTATCCTTAATTGCCTTGATAGTCTCTTCTGTAATATTTCCATAGACCTCTATTTCGAATCTATCGGCAATTTTGTTGTGCTTTTCAACATAAGCTTGGACTGGGGCATTATTTAGATGATGCAGCATAGCTTCACTATTTCGATAAACTTCACTCCAAGTAAACTCTAAAGAATCAGTTGGATCTTGATCAAAAGTATGAATAAGCATGTCTGGCTCTGATGCATTAACAGCATCATCAGCTTCTTTTGCTATCTTGAGATACTCTTCAACCTTGCCCTCTTTAACACGTATTCTAGCAATTAAAATAAATGGGTTGGACATTTATCTATATAGCAGCCTGCTTTATAGATAATTTTACTTTTCCTCTATCAAATCCAATAACTTTTACTTTAACTTCGTCACCTTCTTTGACAACATCCGTTACTTTGCTAACTCTTTTATCTGCAAGCTCAGAAATGTGGACTAAACCATCTTGTTTTCCTAAGAAATTAACAAATGCACCAAATTCCATTATTTTCATAACTTTCCCATTATAAATTTTATTTAATTCAGCTTTGGCTGTTATATCTTTGATCATTTGCATGGCAATATTTCTAGACTCTTCATCTGGAGCAGCAACTGTAACAACACCTTCGTCATTGACATCAACTTTAGCACCTGATTTTTCGACAATTTCTCTAATTGTTGCGCCACCTTTTCCAATCACAGCAGCTATATCTTTTTTATCGACCGTAATTTTTTCCATTTTTGGAGTATGTTTTCCAACTTCATTTCTAGATTTATCTAATGCTTTATTCATTTCACCCAAAATATGAATTCTTCCGTTTTTTGCTTGATTTAATGCCTGTTCCATTATTTCAAATGTAATTCCAGTGATTTTAATGTCCATTTGTAAAGATGTTATCCCGTCTTTAGTACCTGCAACTTTAAAATCCATATCTCCAAGGTGGTCCTCATCACCAAGAATATCTGACAGTACAGAGAAATCATCACCTTCTTTTATTAAACCCATTGCAATTCCAGCAACTGGCTCTTTAATCGGAACACCTGCATCCATAAGAGCAAGTGAAGTTCCACAAACAGTTGCCATTGAAGATGAACCGTTAGACTCAGTGATTTCTGATACAATCCTAAAAGTATAGGGAAAACTTTCTTTTGATGGAAGTGAAGAGTTAATTGCTCTCCATGCTAACTTACCATGACCTATCTCTCTTCTACCTGTTCCTATTCTACCAGTTTCACCAACAGAGAATGGAGGAAAGTTGTAATGCAACATAAATCTTTCCTTTTGTAATCCATCTAAACTTTCAATTCTTTGCTCATCATCTGAGGTCCCAAGTGTAGTAGTTACGATTGCTTGAGTTTCGCCTCTTGTAAACAAAGCTGAACCATGAACTCTAGGTAGAATTCCAACTTCACACATAATTGGTCTAACATCTGCTAGACTCCTTCCATCAATACGATTTTTGTTTTTTAGAATATCGGTTCTCACAATAGATTTTTCTAAATTTTTAAGTTGAGAATTTACATCTAAATCAGTGTAAGCTTCATTTTCCTCATATAACTTTTTAGCTTTTTCAGTAATTTCGGAAATTTGGTTTGATCTATCTTGCTTATCTCTCGTAGAAAAAGCTTTTTTCAAGTCATCAGTAAATTCTTCCTCCAATTTTTTTTTAATCTCAGAAAGATCTTTTTTTTCAACTGTCCATTCTGGTTTTCTACATTCGTTCGCAAGATCTTCGATCATTTCTATTACTGGTACGAAACCTTCGTGTCCAAATTTAACAGCATTCAACATTTCTTCCTCTGTTAAACCATTTGCTTCAGACTCAACCATTAAAACTGCATCTTTAGTACCAGCTACAACTAAATCTAATTTTGAATTTTCAATTTCTTTTTTTGAAGGATTAAGAACATATTTTCCCTCAATAAACCCAACTCTAGAAGCTCCTACTGGACCCATAAATGGCATTCCTGAAATTGCTAAAGCTGCTGAAGATGCAATGATAGATAAAATATCTGCTTCATTCTCTTTATCGTAAGATATTACTGTTGGTAATAGTTGTACTTCATTTTTAAATTCATCTGGAAACAAAGGTCTGATAGGTCTATCAATTAGTCTTGAAATTAATGTTTCACTTTCAGTTGGTCTTGCTTCTCTTTTAAAATAACCACCTGGTATCTTACCAGCTGCATAATATTTCTCTTGATAGTTTACTGATAAAGGAAAGTAATCCATATCTGGATTTACCTTTTTTGCTCCAACTACTGTTGCCAAAACTACAGTCTCGCCACATTGAGCTATAATTGCCCCATCAGCTTGTCTTGCTATTTTTCCTGTTTCTAGACTTATTTTTTTTCCAGCTACTTCTATTTCTTTTTTAATAACTTTAAACATTTACTTCCTTAAATTGAGTTTTGTTAGTACAGACTTATAAGACTCCATATTATTTTTCTTTAAATAGTCTAATAATTTTTTTCTTCTATTTACTGCTCTCAAAAGACCAACAGAGGAATGTTTGTCCTTTTTGAATTGTTTTACGTGTTTTGATAGACTCTCAATTTTACCCGTTAATTGAGCAATCTGAACTTCAGAAGATCCCGTATCTTTATCATGAGTTTGAAGTTCTTTTACTTTTTCTTTCATTTTTATCCTTATTTATTTGTTTGTTTAATTAAATTTTCTATTTTTTCAGCATAATCAAAAGAATTATCTTTTACGAAGAAAAGTTTAGGTAAATACTTCATAATTATTTTCTTAGATAATACTTTTCGTATCATGAATGATGAAATTTTTAATTTTTCTAAAATTACATCTGAGTTTTTTCCCCCTAAAGGCATGACAAATATTTTTGCAGTTTTTAAATCTGAGGACATTCTAACCTCAGTAACTGTAATTTCTTTTGTTGAAAAATTACCTATTTTGGCTTCGTCTCTTATGAAAAGAGTTCCTAAAGCTTGCTTAATCATCTCTCCAACTCTTAATTGACGCTGTGTTATTGGTCTTCCTAAATTTTTCATTTAAATTGTTCTCTCAGTTATTGTAGAATTATAAACTTCTATAATATCTTTTTTTTGATAGTCGGCGAAATCTTTCAGAGTAATCCCACATTCTAAACCTGCTGAAACTTGTTTTGTTTGATCTTTTTCTCTAAATATAGATCCTATTTTACCATTAAATATTATAGTTCCATCTCTTATAACCCTTGCACTTGAATTTTGAGTTATTTCTCCTTCAACAACTTTTGACCCAGCTACTTTTCCAACTTTTGAAACCTTGAAGATTTCTAATATTTCAGCACTTCCAGTGATTTTCTCTTCAACGTCTGGGGTCAATAACCCTGCCATCTTACTCTTAATGAAATCTAAAACTTCATAAATTATATTAAATGATGATATAGAAATTTTTTCATTCTCAGCTCTTTTTTTTGCCTCCTTACTAGGTTTAACATTGAATGCAATTATTACAGCTTGTGATGCTTTTGCTAAAGTTACATCTGTTTCTGTTACCATCCCTATATCTGAAAGGAGTATTTTTGGTTTAACTTCGTCATGTTTAATTTGATCAATAGCATTTTTAATTGCCTCTGACGAACCGTGTACATCAGATTTAATAATTATGTTTAGCTCTTCTGAAATTGAATTTTGAAATGCTGAGTCTTGTGTAACAAAATTTAGAGGTATTTTTTCATCTTTTGACTCTTGAACTCTAGCTTCACAAAGTGATTTGGCCTCTTTTTCAGTTGGTAAAACTATAAAATCATCTCCAGATTTTGCTGCACCATTAATACCAATTATCTCTATTGGAGTAGCTGGTTCTGCAACCTCGATGTTTTTTCCATTATCATTTATAATTGCTCTTATTTTTCCCCATTTCAATCCACTGACAAAGTAATCTCCTTTTTTTAGAGTACCCGCAGTAACAATTATATTTGCAACTGGTCCTCTTCCAATGTCAATTTTTGACTCTAAAACTATACCTTTTGCATTTGTTTCAAAATCAGTCTTCAAATCTAATAGCTCGGCCTGTAACAAAATTGACTCAACTAACTTTTCTAAATTATTTTTGGTTTTAGTAGATATCTGTACCATCAAAGTATCACCTGATAAATCTTCAGCTATTAATTCATATTCTAGCAATTGATTTTTTATCTTTTGTGGATCTGCCTCTGGTAGATCGCACTTATTTATAGCCACAACTATTGGTACTTTTGCCGCCTTTGCATGTTTAATTGACTCGATAGTTTGTGGTTTAACTCCATCATCTGCTGCTACAACCAATACAACTATATCTGTAAGCTTTGAACCTCTTGCTCTCATCTCAGTAAAGGCAGCATGCCCCGGAGTATCAATGAACGTAATTTTATTATTTTGGTGATTGATTTGGTAAGCTCCTATGTGTTGAGTAATACCACCGAATTCACCTGAAACTACATTTGCCTCTCTCAGAACGTCAAGCACAGAGGTTTTTCCATGATCAACATGACCCATAACAGTTACAATTGGAGGTCTATTTTTTAAATTTTCTGATTTTACTTCTTTTATTTTTTCTATTATTTCCTCGGCTTTTTTCTCTCGAATTGGATTATGACCAAATTCTTTAACTAGATATTCAGCTGTGTCTGCGTCTATCGTATGATTAATTGTTACTGTGACACCCATTCCGAGTAAGTGCTTAATAATACTACTTGATTGTTCAGCCATCCTATTTGCGAGCTCTCTTATCGTAATTACTTCAGGAAGGTTAACTTCTCTTTTTACTTGTTGAAAATTATCTTTACTATCTGTTTGATTTAAATTTCGGTTTTCTTTTTGTTTAGCTCTTTTTAAAGATGCCAAACTCCTTGCCTTTGCCTCTACATGATCTTCACTTAAAGCTCTTGAAACAGTTAATTTTAACTCTCTCCTTTTTCCTGAAATTTTATTGGATTTACTGTCTTTTTGCGGAGCTTCTCCCTTCAGTCTTCTTGTGGCTCTTTGCTCTGCTAATTTCCTTT
>CABZNY010000015.1 GCA_902527265.1 uncultured Pelagibacteraceae bacterium
AACTTTGAAAGTAAAAATTTACTTATTGCAAGTTCTGTTGAATTCTCTTTAGCATTAAGTGAAATATTCTTTATCTTATCATAATACTCATTTTTAAGAAATTTTGGCTTTAGCTGATATAAACCATAATAACTTCTTATCTGGTTGCTATCCAACTCAATAGATTTTAAATAGTTATTTTTTGATGACTCAGTATCGCCCATTGTTTGATATAAAACTGCTAATTTAATGTGTACTGAGATATTGTTAGGTCTTATATTTAAAGACTTTTCAAAAAATTGAATACTATTGTCTAAATTTCTCAATTCGAAATGGACAAGTCCTAAGAAATAATAAATCATAAACTTATCTTTCTCTGTTTTTAATTTTTTTTTTAAAAGTTTGTCAGCCCCAATAAAATCTTGTTCGTACATTAATTTTTTAACTGGATCTAAATTCATAAATATTTTTTAAAACTTTATATTCATATTATTAAGGGTTTCCTGCATGGGCATTAAATAATTACTATACTTTTTCCAAGACATAGATGTATTTTTTTTTATACCCTCTCTAACTTGTTGAAAAGATGCAGTTGTTACAGGTCTCATATTTTTATCATAATTTTTTATCTGATCTTCCCATTTTAAATCTAAAAAATTTAAAATTTCCTTAGAATTACTTTCAAAATCATTGACAAAATTTTCATAATTAATATCAAATATATTTTTTGCATATTTTAATTTCCAAAAATTGATCATGTTTAAGTATAATGAATAATATTTAGCTATATCTTGCTGGCTTAAATTAAAATCCATACCACTATCGACAAATGATGTTTTGTAATTAGACCAACATACAGCCATGGGATTTCTTTCAATATGTAGAATTTTTGACTCCGGAAAAGCATTAATTATAAATCCAACCCATTTATAATTTGCTGGTAATTTATCAATAATATAATTGTTATCAGAAATTTTTTTAATTTGATCATAGTATGAGTTTCTTATCTCTGTAAAAAAACTCTCTAGATTAATAGGTTTTTTTATACCTAGCTTATCTATAATTTTAGGAAAAAAATCTAGTTCTCCAGCTCCATAAATTTGTGAGTGGCTAGATAATATCTGCTCTATAAGTGTAGTACCAGATCGTGGCATTCCAATTATAAAAATTGGTCTACTTTTTAATGTATCTTTATAATTTATATCAATATTATCAATTTTCTCAAAAAGGCTTTTTATATCTTTGAATTCTATCTCTGCTCTTTCAAAAGAAAACTTTGAATTTTTCTTTTTCAGAGAATTTGATTTTTCTAAATATTTAAATGCTAATTCATCATTATCTTGATCAAAATATCCTTTACTTAATGCATCATAAAACAAAATTTTATCATTATCTGAAAAAATATCTTCACTTAAAATCTCTAATTTTTTAAATATTTCATTTTCTTTTGTTATTTTAGTTACTGATATGTAATTTCTATAACTGGGAACATGATTTTTATTAATTTTAATAATCTTTTCAAAATAATGTTTTCCCTTAGATATATCCCCTAGAAATAGATAGGCACTACCTAAATTATACAAAGTTTTTAAATCGTTTTGATTAAAACTTAATATTTTTTCATAAATTTTAATTAGTTTATTAAAATGCTTATTTTCTTTGTATATGTTTGCTAAATTAAGATAAGCTTCAATGTTATTCTCTTTTAATTGAATAGCTTTCTCAAAACACAAAATTGCTTCATCAATTTTACCTACACGCTTTTTTGTGTTTCCTAAATTATTATATGCTTCAGAAAAGTTTGGGTTAAGTTGAATTGCTTCTTCAAAATAACTTATTGCACTGTCATATTTTTTTAATTGCTTATGAATATTTGCTTGTATAAAAAAAATCTCTGGTTTTTTTTGAACGTATAATAATTTTTCAAAATACTTTTCTGCTTCGGCATACTTTTGAAGATTTACATAAGATAAGCCTATCAAATATATTAATTGATAATTTTTAGGGTTTTTTTTTAATAATTTTAAACCTGATTTTATAAAACTATTATAATTTTTTTCTTTGTATAAATTTAATATATTATTTATATCTAAATTGTTTAAATTCATTATTTTTATGTTATATTTTAATTATTATGAAAAAAGAAGATCTTCCAAACATATTGCCAGTTTTTCCTTTATCTAACTTTATAATATTCCCTCGCACAACAGTGCCATTGAACATTTTTGAACCAAGATATATTAAAATGGTGGATCACAGTATGAAAAGCAACCGAATTATTGGCATGATTCAACCAAAAAAAACCGGTGAGTTAAAAAAACCTGATTTACATAATATTGGGTGCGCAGGAAAGATAACAAGTTTTAATGAAACTGAAGATGGACGATATTTAATAATTCTTAATGGAATATGCAGATTCAAAATAGTAGATGAAATCGATAATGGTAATTTGTACAGGGAATGTAATGTTAAATACGATGATTTTTCAACAGATTTGGTTGAAAAAAATAATGAGATTAATTTTTCAGATTTAAAACTAATATTTCAAAATTTAAAAGGATTATTTAAAAAGCAAGGGTACGAAATAAATTGGAAAGAGATTGAAAAACAAAGTCTCGATCAAACAATAAATACCCTGTCAATGGCCTCTCCTTTTTCACTTGAAGAAAAACAAGTTTTACTTGAAAGTAAAGATCTTAATAAAAGAAAAGAAAAGTTAGAGGAAATTCTAAATACCTATATTTTAGATAACTTTAATAACAAAACCTTACAGTAATTAATAAAAAAAGCTAATTAGACAAGAATGTTGCGTATTTGTTTAAAAATTTATTTCCCTTTAAAATTTTAAATAGTGGTCCTGATAAATTATTTTGTAATTTGCTATCAAATTTGAAAAAAGAATTAATAACATCGATTCCAAATCCATACATGAAATTTATGTGCTTATTAGTTTTTTGAAATTTTTCAGCAATTATTTCTCCATCATTAATTCCTAACTTAATATTTTCTTCTAAAATATTAGACAACGATTTGATATCCCTGATAGTCATATTAAATCCTTGTCCTGCTAGCGGATGAACTTTATGTATTAAATCTCCAAAAGATAAAATATTTTTAAAAAAATAGTCTCGTAGAACTAAAAATTTGATACCTACAGACTCAACTTCACTAATTTTTGTTATTACATATTGATGATTATACTTTTTGATTATTTTAAGAAGACTTAATTTGTCCATTAATTTTGTAGAATTATTTGAAAACACAATTGAAGTCTGATTTTTAGATAAAGGAAGGAATGCCAATGGACCATTTTTTGTAAAAATTTGAGAAGCAACTTTATTTTCAATTTTTGTGTGATCTATTATTGCTGTATGAGCTAAAGATTTATAATTTTTTTCTATTTTTTTTTGGAAATATTTTTTCGTTATTGGATTATTTTGCTCAGAGTTTATAATTAAATTGTAGTCTCGTTTTTTAATTTCATTAAGATTATAATTTTTAAGATTAATAAATTTTAAAGATTTGTTTTTTTTCATCAAATTATAAAGTGTGCTATATTTTAGTAAAAAAAAATTACTTCGATTTTTGTTTTTGAACTCAAATAACTCGGATGATTTGTTTTTGACCGAATAAATTTTAATTTTTTCCGTTGGCCAACCAAAGTTTGAAAAGCCTTTAATATTTTGCCTTAAAAATTCGTAATTTTCATTTGAGATTGCAATTGTTCTGATAGTATTTTTTAATAAATATGGTCTAGATTGAGAGATGATATCAACATTGATTTTTTTTTTTAGTAATATATTTGCTAGAACTAGATTAGTTAAGTTATTTCCTAAAAGACAAATTTTCATAATATTATTTAATTTTATCAATAAAAATTAAATGATACAAAGTGACAAATCATTAATGACAAAATGAAAATTAAAAATATCATTGATATAACTGGCAGTTTCATATTAAGGAGATTATCTGAATTAGTAGGAGTTTCTTTGCTGATTTTTTCAATTTTATTTTTAGTGTCGTTATTCAGTTACTCGCCGGAGGATCCTAATTTTATTTTTCCAGAGAATACCGAAATAAAGAATTTAATGGGCTCAAGAGGCAGTTATATATCTGATATTTTTTATCAATCACTTGGGCTTATTTCATTATTGGTACCAATTTCATTTTTTTTCATATCTCTTAAGGTGATAATTTCAAAAAAAATTTTACATATTATTGAAAGTATATTTTTCGTTATTTTATACTCTATTACAGGAACATTATTTTTTACAGTTTTTCACACAGAAACATTCTGGCTAACAATTAATGGAAATAATGGATTTATTGGTAATTTATTTGAAGAGTCTTTTTTTATTAATTTAATAAATTTAAATAATCAGATAAGTTATTCAATTTTAATTTTATTAATAATTTTCTTTTTTCTTTTGAGTATTAATTTTAAGTTAAAACAACTTAGCTATATTTCTAAAATTTTTAGTAAATCAAAAAAAACTCCAAATAATAACTTCGTAGAGAATTATGAAGCAAATGTGACAAATGAAAATGACTATATTAATAATCAAACTAGAGTTCAGGAAAATTTTTCTTTCGAAAAAAATGAAACATCTTCAAAAAAAAATATAATTAAATATAAATTACCTTCTATCGATTTTTTAAAGACTACTTCAAAAAAAGATAAAAACTTATCACAAAACAAAATAGATGAGAAAACTTTAGAGAAAATCTTACTTGATTTTGGAGTTGAAGGTGGGGTTAAAAAAGTAAGTCAAGGTCCTGTAGTTACTTTATATGAATTTGAGCCAGCACCTGGTGTAAAAGTATCAAAAATTATTAATCTTTCTGAAGATATTGCAAGAAATACTAGTTCAGAATCTGCTAGAATTGCGACCATACCTGGTAGTAATACAATTGGGATCGAATTGCCAAAACCACAAAGAGAAAATGTTTTTTTAAGTGAGATAATTTCTGATCCTAACTTTAAAAAAAAAGATATAAAACTTCCAATTGCGCTAGGCAAGAGTATATCTGGATCACCTATAACCGGAGACTTAAGTACTATGCCTCATTTACTTATAGCTGGTACAACAGGATCAGGAAAATCAGTTTGTATAAATACAATTATTTTATCTCTTTTATACAAACACTCTCCTGAGAAATGTAAGTTTATTTTAATTGACCCAAAAATGTTAGAACTGTCAACTTATGAAGGTATCCCTCATTTGTTATGTCCTGTGATTACTGAAGCAAAAAAAGCTGCCTCAGTTTTAGGGTGGGTAGTTAAAGAAATGGAAAACAGATACAAATTAATGACCAAAGTTGGGGTGAGAAATATTGACGGTTATAACGAAAAACATAAGATTTCTATGCCTTATATAGTTGTAATTGTTGACGAAATGTCAGATTTAATGCTTGTTGCTGGAAAAGATATTGAGAATTATATTCAAAAACTCTCACAAATGGCAAGGGCTGCTGGAATACATATCATAATGGCTACCCAAAGACCTAGTGTTGATGTCATTACTGGAACAATTAAAGCAAACTTTCCAACTAGAATATCATTTCAAGTTACTTCTAAAATAGATAGTAGAACTATACTCGGTGAACAAGGTGCTGAGCAACTACTTGGTAAAGGGGATATGCTTTATATGACTTCAGCAAATAGAATGACAAGAATTCATGCACCATTTGTATCCGAAAGTGAAATTGAAAAAATAAATAATTTTTTACGAAATCAAGCTGAACCAGATTATGTAGATGAAATTCTAAATTTTGCAGATGAAAAAGAGATTAGTGGTGAAACAAAAGATAATGAAAATCTAGATGAATTATATAATACAGCTCTTGAAATTGTAAAATCTGAGAGAAAAGCGTCAACATCTTTTTTACAGAGAAAGTTACAAATTGGTTACAATAGAGCAGCAAGGATAGTTGATCAAATGGAGGCAAACGGAGAAGTAAGCAAAGCAAATCATGTTGGAAAAAGAGAAGTGCTTAAATGAAAAAATACTTAGTTTTTTTTTTAATTTTTTTTTTTAATATAAATGCACACAGTTCTTCAAATCAAAAAATCATTAATTACTTAGAAAATATAAATACTTTACAATTCAAGTTTATTCAGAGGATAGACAATAATAATATAGAGAAAGGAGAATGTATTATTTTATACCCTAAGAAAATTTTTTGTGAATATTATGATATTTACAACAAAATACTCGTTTCAAATGGTAAATCCTTAGTTATCAATTCAGACAAAATCACAAATTACTATAGATATCCACTAGATAAAACACCTTTAAATTTTATTCTCGATAAAAAATTTTTAATTTCAAAAATGACTGGGGCAAAAGATGATAAGGATTATCCTTTTTATTATGTCTTTAATTTTGAATACGAAAATAATTCAATTAAGGTTTTTTTTGATAAAGAAAGTTTAGATTTAATGGGATGGGAAACTAAAGATATCTATCAAAACCTAATACAAACTTTTTTAAGTGATATTAATATTAATATTGATGTTGAAGAAAAAATATTTTCAATACAAAAATATATTAATTAACCTCAACATTTATTTTTTCAGATTTAAATAACTGCATTCCTCTAGCTAAATAATTTTTAATTGCATTTTCGTGGTCCAGTGAACAGGTGTGCAGCCAAACTCTTGAAATTCCATCTTCAAATAACTTCTTGATAGCCTCAGAAAGGAGATAGCCACCACATTTTTTTCCAAAATATTCCTCTAATATCCCAAAATATGCTATTTCAGAATGATTTTGGTCTTGATCACGGATAGTTTCATAATATCCTGCCAAGTTGTTATTATCCTTTAAAATAAAGGTTTTTATTCTAGGATTTTCAACATACTCAATCCATTTTTTATCTTCCCAAGATAATCTATCTATCCATCTATGTTTTCTTCCAATTTGTTTATAAAAAAATTTGTTTAATTGAAAATCTGGTGGATTTACTTCAATGATTTTAAAGTTTGGTCCAGGGCTCTTTGTGCTTTTTAAATCTTTTACAGAATTTATTTCTAAGAAACTTCTGTCTACATTAATTTTCACGAGACCATTTTACCAATTTTCTCTCCACCAAACAAATGAAAATGCAAATGAGGAACTTCTTGTCCGCCGTCATCACTTACATTTGCTAGAGCTCTATAGCCTTTTCCTGTATCAACAGATATATTTAATTTCTTTGCAACAATATTTATACCCTTGAGTAATCCAACCATTTCTTCAGGAGAAGCGTTTTGACTAAAATCATCTAAATCAACATATTTCCCTTTTGGAATTACTAAAGCATGGATTTTTTTTTGAGGATTTATATCATGAAAGGATAAAACAAATTTATCCTCATAAATTTTATTACATGGTACCTCATTTCTTAATATTTTTGCAAATATATTGTTGTCATCGTAACTCATGATTAGATTTTTTCTAGAACTGATTTTACTGTATCACCCATAACAGATGGATTTTTAGAAATTGTAATTCCACACTCTTTCAAAATTTCAACTTTTTCAATTGCACTTTCACCATAAGCTGAGACTATTGCTCCTGCATGACCCATCACTCTTCCTTTTGGTGCAGTTAATCCAGCTATGTAGGCAATAACTGGCTTCTTCATATTTTCTTTTGCAAATTCACCAGCAGCAACTTCTTGAGGACCACCAATTTCGCCAATCATTAATATTGCATCAGTCTCATCATCTGTTTCAAACTTTTCTATGATATCTCTAAAAGAACTTCCGTTTATTGGATCTCCTCCAATACCTACACTTGTTGAAACACCTATATTTAAATTTTTAAGTTGTTGAGCGGCCTCATAACCTAACGTACCTGATCTACTAATAATTCCAATTCTACCTTCTTTATAAATATGACCTGGCATTATTCCTAGCATTGATTTTCCAGGACTAATAATTCCAGCACAGTTTGGTCCAACTAATGTCATTTTAGAACTTTTAGTGTATCTTCTCATGTACCTTTTTATTCTGATCATGTCGTGAGAAGGTATTCCATCAACTATAGCTACACATATTTTTATTCCAGCATCAGCTGCTTCCATTGCTGAATCAGCTGCAAAAGCTGGAGGTACAAATAAAATAGATGCATCAGCTCCTGTTTCATTTACAGCATCTTTAACTGTATTAAAAACTGGTAAATTTAAATGCTTAGAGCCTCCTTTTCCTGGAGTAACTCCACCAACGACATTAGAACCATATTTAATCATCTCGTCTGCATGAAAAGAGCCCATTTTACCTGTAAAACCTTGAATAATTATCTTACTATTTTTGTCTACGAGTACAGTCATGATTTATTTATTTAGTGCTGCAACTGCTTTATTGGCTGCATCCTCTAAAGTATTTGCCTCTATATAATTTATTTTACTCTCTTTTAAGATTTTATTTCCTTTTTCGACATTAGTACCTGCTAAACGGATAACTAATGGAACTTTGATTTCAATTTTTTTTAATGCATCTACAATTCCTTCTGCAACCCAATCGCATCTATTGATACCAGCAAAAATATTTACTAGAATTACCTTAACTTTTTCATCCATTGTGACTAATTTAAAAGCTTTAACTATTTTTTCTGGCGTTGCTCCACCTCCTACATCTAAAAAATTTGCAGGGGCTCCTCCAGCTAATTTAATCATGTCCATAGATGCCATTGCTAAACCAGCGCCATTAATAATGTTACCTATGTTTCCATCTAAACTGACATAATTTAAGCCTCTGTCCGATGCAAAAATTTCTTTTGAGTCTTCTTGAGTTTTATCTCTTAGCTCAGAAACTTGACTTCTTCTAAACATTGCGTTGTTATCAAAACTCATTTTACAATCCAAAGCTAAAATTTGTTTTTGTTTTGAAATAACCAATGGATTAACTTCTACCATTGTGGCATCTAATTCACTGAAAGCTTTATAACATCCAATAATAGTTTCAGATGCTCTTCTAATTAATTCTGGTTCTATACCAAGACCGAATGCTAGTTCTCTAGCTTGGAAATTTTGCATTCCTACGGCTACCTCAATTTTTGATCTAATTATTGTTTCTGGTTTTTCCTTTGAAATTTCTTCAACACTCATTCCACCTTCTGTTGAGGCAACAACCATAATACTTTCTGAACTTCTATCAAAAACTAATCCTAAATATAATTCCTTTTCAATATCTGTAGCTTCTTCAATATAAATTCTATTTACAATTTTACCTTCAGGTCCTGTTTGGTTCGTTACTAATTTTTTTCCTAATAATTTATCTGTTGCTTGAGCAACTTCTAATGGAGTATTGCAAACAATTATCCCTCCGGCTTTTCCTCTAGCACCAGAATGGATTTGTGCTTTTACTACCCATCTTGATCCACCAATTTCTCTAGCTTTATTCTCAGCATTTTCTGGACTGTAAACAATTCCACCTCTAGGAATTGTTACTCCAAAGTTTGAAAGTATTTTCTTTGCTTGATATTCGTGAATGTCCATAATTTTATTTATTTATTATGGATTAACTTGTCGATATTTACAATGTTTTCAGCCATTCTAGCTGATGCAGCATCTATCATCCTGCCATCAAGCTGAGCAGCTCCTTTGCCCTCTTTAGCTGCCTTTTCTAACTCTTCTAAGATCCTTTTAGCCTTAGTAACTTCTGCTTCTGGTGGAGAGAATACATTATTTGCTAGTTCAATTTGCGAAGGATGTATAGCCCATTTACCCTCAATCCCAATTGCAGCACCTCTTTTAGCAGCATCAGTGTATGCATCCGGATCATTGAAATCTCCAAAAGGTCCATCAATTGCTCTTATTCCATATGCTCTACAAGTCATTACCAATTCAGATAAACCATGATGCCACTGGTCTCCTGGATAATTTTCGTTAAGTCCACCTATAACTGTAGTTCGCGCTCTTAAACTTGCTGCATAATCTGCAACACCAAAATGTAAAGCCTCTAATCTTTCGCTTGAGGTTGCAATTTCTTTAATATTCGACATACCTAGTGCAGTTTCAATTAAACACTCAATCCCAATTTTATTTTTTAATTTTTTATTTGTTTCAATTTGAGTTAATAAACAATCGACCATGTAAACATCACTTGCAGTTCCAGCTTTTGGAACTAAAATTGTATCAACATTTTCTCCAGCTTGCTCAACTATTTCAATTAAATCAGAGTACATGTAATGAGTATCTAAACTATTTATTCTAACAGAAATAGTTTTACCACTACCTCTCCAATCCATTTCATTCAAAGCTTTAATAACATTTGCTCTAGCAGTTATTTTATCATTAGGAGAAACTGCATCTTCTAAATCTAAAAAAACATAATCGGCTGCTGAACTTAGAGCTTTTTCAAACATTTTAGGTGATGAACCTGGTACTGCTAATTCACTTCTTTGTAATCTTGATCTTGCAGGTTTATAAAATTTATGGCTCATTTTTTTCTTTTGTCTAATTCATTCATTACATCTTCAATTTTAATATTGTTTGCTTCAAGGTACATTATTAAATGATAAAATACATCAGCTGCTTCATGTATTTTATTTGAATCTTCTTCAACTGCCTCAATAAGTTCATTTATTTCTTCAAGCACTTTAGCTTTGCTTAAAGATTTATCACTTAGGAGTTTGTTAGTGTAAGAACCATCAACTGGTGATGATTTTCTCTCTCGAGCAAGATTAAATAGACTTTCAAGGGTATTTAGCATCTCAAATCCTAACAGGTATACCTTTTGAGTCCAGATATTCTTTAGCTTCTTTCACAGAATATTTTCCGTAGTGAAATATGGATGCTGCTAACACCGCACTAGCGTTGCCTAATTTGATGCCATCGACTAAATGATCAAGATCCCCAACACCGCCTGATGCTATTGTGGGTATATTTACCAGAGATGATATTTTTGACATAAGGTTAATGTCATATCCAACCTGAGTTCCATCTCTGTCCATTGAAGTGACTAATAACTCACCTGCTCCACTCTCTTCCATCTTTTTTGCAAACTCTAAAGCATCAATTCCTGTATTATTTCTACCTCCGTGAGTAAATACTTCCCATTTCTCGCCATTTTTCTTAGCATCTATAGCAACTACAATACATTGAGAGCCAAATTTTTTTGAACTTTGGACTACTACATCTGAATTTTGAACTGCAGCTGTATTAATTGAAACTTTGTCAGCACCACAATTTAATAATTTACTAATATCATCTACACTTCTAACTCCACCACCAACCGTTAAAGGTACAAAACATTTTTTAGAAGTATCTTTTACAACTTCATAAATTGTGTCCCTATTTTCATTAGAAGCAGTGATATCTAGAAAACAAATTTCGTCAGCTCCACCATCACTATAAATTTTAGCCTGCTCAACTGGGTCACCTGCATCTTGTAAATCAACAAAGTTTATACCTTTAACAACTCTTCCATTTTTAACATCTAAGCAGGGTATTATTCTATTTTTAAGCATCTATTTCTTTTGCAAGCTCCTCCAATTTAATATCACCATCATATATAGCTTTACCAACAATAATTCCCTCAATATTTTTATTTCCCATTTCTTTTGCTTTTTTAATATCATCTATTGATGAAACACCTCCAGATATAATTACAGGACAGTTTGAATTATTAGCAACTTTTTCTGTTTTATCAAAATTTGGACTTAACTTCATGCCATCTCTATTAATATCTGTATAAATTAATCTGCTAGCTCCATAATCATTTACATCTTGTAAGAAATCTAAAGTCTTAAAGTTAGAATTTTCCTTCCACCCAGATACAGATAAATACCCATCTTTAGCATCTAGACCTAAAGCAATTTTATCTGGAAATTTTTCACATGCTTCTTTTAAAAAGTTTTTATCTTTAATTGCAGCACTTCCTAGGATTACTTTTTCAACACCAGCATCAGTATATTTTTTAATACTTTCAAAGTTTCTAACACCACCACCTATTTCAATTTTAAGATCAAATTTACCAACAATTTCCTCAATAATATCAATATTAACAGTCTCTCCCGTTAATGCTCCATCGAGATCAACAATGTGTAAGTTTTTAAATCCGTGATCTTTATATTTTCCAGCTTGTTCAACTGGGGACATTTCATATTCAGTTTTACTATCAAAGTCTCCTTTAACTAACCTCACGCACTTTTTATCTTTAATATCTATTGCAGGAAATATTTTCATTATTTTAGATATTTATAAAGTTACTTATTATTTTTAGCCCCATTTTATCACTCTTTTCAGGGTGAAATTGGGTACCAAATATATTCTCTTTTTCGGCAGCGCAAACTATATCAGATGAGTAATCAGTTGTTGCTGAAATAACAGATTTATCTTTGGGTACAAACTCATAACTGTGCACAAAGTACATGTGAGATTTATCTTCAATGTCTTTAAAAATTTTACTGTCTTTCATTATATTAATTTCATTCCAACCAATGTGTGGTAGCTTAAATTTACCGCCTTGATTATCAATTTTCGACACTTTTCCTGATATCCAACCTAAGCCTTTAGTCTCAGTTTCTTCATAACCAATATCTGCAAACATTTGAAGACCAACACAAATTCCAAGAAGTGGTTTTTTACTTTCTAATGCAAATTCATTAAGTGTATCTATCAAACCATTAATATTCTTAAGCCCGTCAATGCAGCTTTTAAACGATCCTTGCCCAGGTAATACCACTTTATCGCTAGTTTTTATGGTTGAAAGATCTGACGTTACTTCAATATTTACTTTGTCTTTTGCAACTTCTTTAAACGAGTTAATTACAGAACTTATATTGCCTGAATTGTAGTCAACAATTGTGACATTCATTAAATTTATAAAGAACCTTTTGTAGAAGGTATTGTAGTTTTATTTCTTGGGTCCATTTCTAAAGCAGCTCTCAAAGATCTTGCTAAACCTTTAAAGCAGGACTCGATAATGTGGTGACTGTTATCTCCATAAATATTTTCAACGTGTAAAGTAATTCCTGCAGCTTGTGAAAATGCTTGAAACCATTCTTTAAATAATTCTGTATCCATCTCACCTAATTTTTCTACTTTCAATTTTACTTTCCAAATTAAATAAGGTCGGTTTGAAACATCAATTGCAACTCTAGTTAACGTTTCATCCATCGGTATCATCGCATGTGCATATCTTTTAATGCCAACAAACTTTTTTGATGCTTTTTTTAAACATTCACCAATTGCAATTCCTGTATCTTCAGTTGTGTGGTGAAGATCAATGTGCGTATCACCTTTAGCTTTAATATTCATATCCATTGAAGAGTGTTTTGATAATTGCTCAAGCATATGATCTAAAAATCCTATGCCTGTGTCAACTTTGTACTTACCCTTACCATCAATGTTTAAATCAACACTGATGTAAGTCTCTTTTGTTTTTCTACTTATTTTGGCTTTACGTTTCATAGTTTGAAAAAGGTATATATCTATTATTCAATTATGGCAATAATTCTAGGCTTGGTCTTGAACTATAAGATTTAGTATCCATCTATAATCCATGACAACAATAGTATTAGTAAGAAAAAACAATGAAGTAGTAGTTGCTGGAGATGGCCAAGTTAGTATGGGAAATACAGTAATTAAGAAAACTGCAAACAAAGTTCGTAAGATTGAGAAAAGAAATGTGATCGCAGGATTTGCCGGATCTACTGCAGATGCCTTAACATTATTTGAAAGATTGGAGTCTAAGTTAGAAAAACATGCTGGAAATTTAGCAAGAGCAGCTGTTGAATTGGCCAAAGATTGGCGAACTGATAAATATTTAAGAAGATTAGAAGCATTAATGGCTGTTGGTGATAAGGAAAATAGTTTTATAATCTCAGGAACTGGTGATGTTTTAGAGCCTGAGGGGGATGTAATTGGAATAGGTTCTGGTGGAAATTATGCATTAGCTTCAGCAAAAGTATTAATGGATACAGATTTATCAGCTGAGGAAGTTGCAAAAAAAGCAATTAAAGTTGCATCTGAAATATGCGTGTTCACAAATGACAATTTAAACATCGAGAAAATTTAATATGGAAAAATCAAACGTTACAACTCTACCAAACGCTAAAGTAAAAAAAGAAAAAAGTAACATCCAAAATTCTTTATCTCCGAGAGAAATTGTTTCTGAATTAGATAGATTTGTCGTTGGTCAAAACAATGCAAAAAGAGCTGTCGCAATCGCTTTAAGAAATAGATGGAGAAGACAAGCTCTAGAAGGAGATATGAAAGATGAAGTTCTTCCAAAAAATATTTTAATGATGGGACCAACAGGTGTTGGTAAAACAGAAATATCTAGAAGGTTATCCAAACTAGCAGAAGCACCATTTGTAAAAGTTGAGGCTACAAGATTTACTGAAGTTGGTTATGTTGGAAGAGATGTTGAACAAATAATTAGAGATCTTTTAGAAATTGCTATTGCAATGGAAAAAGTTAAAAAAAGAAAAGAAGTTCACGCTAAAGCACAAAAATTAGCAGAAGATAGAGTTCTTGATGCAATTGTGGGAAATAAAGCAAGTGTTGCAACAAGAGAAAGTTTTAGGAAAAGATTAAGAGATGGTGATTTAGACGATAATGAGATTGAAATAGCTGTAACCGAGAGTGGTGGTGGAATGCCGTCATTCGAAATTCCTGGTATGCCCGGTGCAAATGTTGGAATGATTAATATTTCAGACATGCTTGGTAAATCTATGGGTCAAAAAGCTAAGAAGAAAAAAATGTCAGTAAAAGAATCTCATGAGATATTACTTAACGAAGAAGCTGATAAATTAATCGAACAAGATAAAATTATTAAATCTGCAAAAAACACAACTGAAAATAACGGTATCGTATTTTTAGATGAAATAGATAAGATTTCAGCAAGAACTGATAGAGTTGGTGGAGATGTTTCAAGAGAAGGTGTTCAAAGAGACTTGCTTCCTCTCATTGAGGGAACGACGGTGAGTACAAAATACGGTCCAATAAAAACAGATCACATATTATTCATAGCTTCTGGAGCATTCCAGTTAGCAAAACCATCAGATCTTTTGCCTGAGCTTCAGGGGAGATTGCCAATCAGAGTTGAACTAGATGCTTTGAATAGTGAGGATTTTAAGCGAATTTTAAAAGAGCCAGATAATAGTTTGATTAAACAATACAAAGCCTTACTTAAAACTGAAAATGTTGATTTAGAATTTACTGAAGATGGGATTGATACAATTGCGACAATTGCAAGCGAAGTAAACACAACTGTAGAAAACATAGGTGCCAGAAGACTGCATACCATAATTGAAAGAGTTTTAGATGAAATTAGTTTTACAGCCACAGATAGAGCTGGTGAAAAGATTAGTATAGATTCAGATTATATTAAGAAAAATATTGGTGAACTTGTTAAGGACGCAGACCTATCGAAGTTTATTTTGTAAAAATTACTTTTTTTTTCTTAAAAAAATATCAAAATTTCCAACGGATGGGTTTTCAACAGCCTCAAAATCAATGCTTATAATTTTTTTCATTAAATGATCACTACCTCTAATAAAATTAGGTACTGAGTGTTTTAATATGCTTAAATTGCTGGATTGATATGGGTCATTTAAATTTTTAGATCTAAGACCCTTTCCTGTAATGACACTAATTTTGTTAACTCCATTTGCATAACATTCTTCAATGTAAGAAGTCATCTTTTGATTTGCTTCCTCTAAGGTATAACCGTGCAAATCAATAGATCTTTCAATATATCTTTTAGGTGTTGAAGAAATTTCTTGATCTTTATTTTCTAGTTTGTCAGAACTATTTAAGAAATTTTGCCAATCCTGTTTATCTTTATCTGATATTTTTTTAATCAACTAAGCTTGGGTATCTACTATTAACCAGTTAGGATTTTTTGAAGTACTGTCTTTTGTAAATTTCCAAGTATCTAATACTTTTTTAACTTTTTGAGCGTCACCTGAAATAATTTTATTATCTTTGTCCTTAATACAAGATATGATTTCACTCACAAATTCTACACTAACTTCAAGCATATTTTTATTTTGATTATGCTCTTTTATTTCTGCGGAATTAATACCTATAAATGTAGTTTCTGATGTAACATTTCTTGCTTTTTTATCTTTAATAGCCTCATCAAATTGATCGTACACATTTTTTGCTAAAAGATTTTTTATTGACTTTAAATCTCCTTTAGAAAAACTAGTAATAATACTTTCATAAGCAATTTTAGCACCATTTAAGAAATCTTTCTTTGCTGCATCATCAAAAGTCTCAGCATTCAAAATGGGAGAATTTTTTCTTTCCGGAGCCTCTTCGTGAGGAAAACTCGAATTAATATTTTCCTCAAATCCAGTTTTTTTTCCTAAAATTCCTCTTAATCTAAGGAAAATGAAACCAGCGATCATGGCCAATAATATTATATCGATGTACTCGAAGCTATAACTCATATACTAATAGTATTTACTATGTTGATTAATTTCAACCTGCAATTTACATTATAGACAAATGAACACAGCATTAATTCTGATTATAGGTATACCTCTTATAGAAATCTACTTATTCATTAAACTTGGCTCACAAATCGGAGCGTTAAACACTATTTTGCTAATATTAGTTACAGCAATTGTTGGCATTTGGTACGCGAGATACGAGGGTTTTAACACATTACGATCAGGAATGTCACAATTAGTAAAAAATGAACTCCCCCTTTATGAAATAGTTTCAGGAGCAGCTATAGCTTTTGCCGCTTTACTATTAATTTTGCCTGGATTTGCAACAGATATAATTGGAATTTTATTGATTTTCCCAATTACTAGGAAAATTATTTTGAGTAGATATTCAAAAAAATATTCTCCAAAAAAAGAAGATCGTAAAAAAAATTATATTGATGGTGAATACGAAGATATAGAAGACAAAGATGGAAAATAAATATAAAATAGTAGTTAGCTACATTCAAGATTTATCGGTCGAAATACCTAGCCCAGAAACTCTAATTACAATAAGAAATACCATACCTCAATATGTTATGAAAGTTGATATAAAATCAAAACCTTTAAAAAGAAAAATGATAGAAGTTTTGACCACCCTCACATATGAAAACCCAAAAACTAAAAAAGATAAAGGATTTTTTCAAATAAAATATGCAACTGCAATTGAAATTATAGATGTTCAAATAAAAAAGACTGAGTTAGAAAAAATTGTTTTATGCGACTTGCAAACAAAAATTTATCCCAAGTTAGAGAATAAATTTTTAACTATTCTAAGAAATTCTGGTTTACCTGATTTACAATTTGGATCTAAAATTGATTTTGAAAAATTATATAATGAAAGATTAAATTAAAAATAATTTTTTTTTAGGTATTTTTTTAAAAACTCGTTATGTTTTGATAATTCATCCTTGCTTGGAAATATAACTTTCTTATAATATTCTAAATCATCTTTGCTCTCTGAAATCTTATTTTCACTATTCTCCACTAGATCTAGTGTTGGCTCTTTTTGATCAATTAGATTTATGTAAACTTTTGCTAGCAAATCACAGTCTATCAAAGCAGTATGTTTTTCTCTTTTTGAGTTATCAATTCTAAACCTTTTACATAATGCATCTAGACTTATTCCAGAACCTGGAAATTTATTTCTTGCTAATTCCAGTGTATCAATAATATTAGAATTACTTATTTTTTTTTTTCCAATTAATGATAATTCATTATTCAAATGTCCTATGTCAAACTCGGCGTTGTGAATGATAATTTTTTTGTCTCTTATAAAGTCTAAGAATTCATCTGCAATTTCAGCAAATTTTTTTTTTGTTGATAAAAACTCATCAGAGTATCCATGAACCTCAAAGGCTTTCTGTGATACTTTTCTCTCAGGATTTAAATAAATATGAAAAATATTTTTAGTTGGTATTAAATTATCTAGTTCAATACATCCAATCTCAACTATTCGATGGCCATCTCTAACTGATAATCCAGTTGTCTCAGTATCTAGAACTATTTCTTTCATTTAAAATTTTTTTCTTAATTAGTTTAACTTTTTTTTTCATTATATTTGCAGAAAAATTATTGTTAATAACATAATCAGATAATCTTCTTTTTTTAGATAAGATAAACTGACTTTCTTTTAGACTTCTAATCAATTTTTTATTGAAGTTAGGCCTTTTTTTTAACCTTTCTAATACCTTGGAAGTTTTAGAATTAACAAAAATTATTACATCTTCTTTTTTATTGAGCTTATTTTCAATAAATAAGGGAATATCAAAAATAATCATTCTAGATTTTTTGTTTTTATTTATAAATTTAGTCATTTTTTTTCTGACCAAAGGATGAACAATTGCAGAAATTATTTTAAGATTTTTTTTATTTGAGTTAATTGCTGATATGAGTTCTTTTTTTTGGATAGGAAATGATTTAATAAATTTAGGTAATTTTTTTTTCATTTGATTGAAGCAGGCTTTATTTTTTTTATAAATATATTTAACTTCATTATCTGCATTAAATACTGGGTAACTAAAAAGTTTTGAAATAAATGATTTTCCTGAACCAATCCCACCAATTACTGCGATTCTAATCATGTTTATTCTTTAAAAATTCTACTAATTCTTGATTTATTTCTGGTTCAACTTTATGCCAAATATTAAATGCTTGCTGTCCCTGAAATAAAAACATATTCAAACCATTTTCTATAATGTTACCATTTGCACTTCCAGCATCTAAAAATTCTGTTTGAAATGGATCATATATAACATCATAAAAAAACTTATTTTGACCAGTTTTAGAAAAATCTATTCCAAACTTATCCTTTTTATTAAGACCTATAGTTGTGGCATTAATAATCATATCAAAATCAGGTAAATCGCCCCAGTCTACTACATTTATCTCTTTGTAAAATTCTTTTATATTATTCGCTTTCTCTTTGGTTCTGTTGCTTAAAAATATTTTCGATACCTTCATTCTTAACAACGAAAAGATTATTGATGGCACAACCCCACCAGCCCCTAATATCAGTACTGTTTTTCCACTAACATCATATTTTAATTTTCTTATGCTTAATTCAAATCCATCAATATCAGTATTATCTCCAACTAAATTTCCTTTATTTATTGAAATAGTATTCACAGATTGTGTTTTTAATGCATTACCACTCAAAATATCTAAATGAGGGATTATTAATTTTTTAAAAGGAACAGTAATATTCAAACCATCCAAATCTCCTTTTTTCATGGATTTACATAATTCAGATAAATCGTTTTCATGGGCTTCCAATTTTGCATAAATTGCATCTAGATTATTTTTTTTTATCCAATAATTATGCAGCTTTGGAGATAGAGAATGTTCAATTGGATTTCCTATTACTAAAAATTTTTTCATTTGATGAGTTCTAAGTATTCTTTAATTTTTTTAATAGGAAGACCCATGATAGTATCTTCATCACCTTCAATATTTAAGAATAAATTTTTGCCTTCTCCCTCAATTTGATAAACATTGTAAGCATACAAAACTTCATCACTTATTTTATTTAAATAGGTAATCAATTCATTTTCTGAAAAATGCTTCATAGTCAAGTAAGCTTTATCAGTATAATTCCAAATCATAGAACCATTTTTAGATATGCATACTGAACTTATTAAAGAGTGTTTTTTTCCATTAAGTTTCTTCAAAATTTCAAGTGCTTCATTTCTGCTTTCTGGCTTTGATATAAGCTCGCCTGATAGATCAATTACGCTATCTGCTCCTAAAACTAAGCTATTGGTAAATTTTTGACTAACTTTATTAGCCTTTAGCTCAGCAAGATTTTTAGAAATAATTTCAGGTGAAGCACCCTCTTTCAACATGCTCTCTTTGATTGGTTCTTCGTCTACATTAGAAACTTCAACATTATTTTTAATATCATTACTATCTAATATTTGTTTTCTAACTTTACTTCTAGATGCTAACACAATATCAGGCATTTTTTTTATTTTTTATTTCATAGATTTTTATTACTGAAGCTGCTGTTTCCTCCACAGATTTTCTTGTAACATCTATCGTTGGCCAGTTATTTTCTTTAAAAATTTTTCGAGCACTATTTAATTCATCTCTTATTTTTTCAATATTTACATACTCGCTGTTGTGATCCTCTTTAAGAGAAGTTAGTCTGTTCTTTCTTAAATCATATAATCTTTCTGCCTCTGTAACTAAACCAACTACACATGGTGAAAAGTTTTTTTCAGTAACTTTGGCTGGTATAGAATTTAAATTAACTAATGGGATATTTGATGTTTTAAAGCCTCTATTAGCTAAATAAATTGAAGTAGGTGTTTTGCTTGTTCTACTAACACCAAGGAGCACAATATCTGATTTCTCTATGTCTTCTGTTTGATTGCCATCATCATGATTCATGGTAAACTGTATAGCTTCAATTCTATCATAATATTCTTCATTAAGAATATGTTGTCCACTAGGTTGATGGGAGGCTTTTTGGTTTAAAACTTTCGAAAAATTTAGAATTAATTCACCAAGCACTCCAAAGCAAGGTATATCTCTTTCATAGGCTTTCTCAGTAAGATATTTTGCCAGCTTACTGTTCACTATGGTATATAAAATTATTGAATTCTTATCATTTTTTGCTTGTTTTAAGATGCTTAGAGTTTGACTCTCAGTCCTTGTAAAAGAGAAATGATTTGTTTCATATTCAAAGTTAGGAAATTGAGCTTTTAAAGCTAGAAAAATTCTATCAAGAGTTTCACCAGTTGAATCTGATATCAAATAAATTTGGTACAAGTTTTTCATGTATAAGATGTTTATAAACTATTAGTAAAATAAGAAAAATGTAGATTTATTAACTAAAGTGATAGTTATTAGTTTTTTTGTCATTTGATTAAATGATTTGTAAGATGTGATTATACTTATACATAATAATACTAGAATGTGATAAAGCTGGATTAATCATTGAAAAATTTAACTAATTTGAGTTTAAAGATGTTGATAATAAGTTAATTAAGTGTGGAAATTGACTAATTTACGTTATTCACAATACATAATACTAATAAAGTAATTAATATATATCTATTTATATGAATCCCATAACTAACTGCATTAAAAATCAAGATACCAGGAGTAATCCTATATGGTTAATGAGACAGGCAGGAAGATACTTGCCAGAGTTTAGAGAAATTAGGAAAGAAAACTCAGATTTTATAAAACTTTGTCTAAATAGTGATCTAGCATCTCAGATTACTCTTCAACCTATTAAAAGATTTGGGTTTGATGGCGCTGTAATTTTTTCAGATATTTTGATGTTACCTTATGGACTTGGCCAAAAAGTAGAATTTGAAAAAAACTTTGGACCTAAATTAGGAGAAATAGATTTAGAAATAATAAAAAATGTTGACGAAATAAATTTTACTGAAAAAGTTTATAAAGTATATAAAGCAATTTCAAAAACCTCAAACGATACTTTAATGAATAATAAGGATACAATTGGATTTGTTGGAGCGCCTTGGACTATTCTAGTTTATATGATTAATAGATCTTCTCCTAAAAAAGGTTTGTCTACTAATTTTTTTAAAGATGAATTTCTGATTAACAGATTATTAGGAATAATAGAAAAGTTTTTAAAACTTCATATAAAAAATCAAGTAGAAGCTGGTGCTCAAATTATTCAAATTTTTGACAGTTGGGCTGGGTTGTTAGAACATAAGATACCAGAGTACATTTATATACCTACTTTGAATATTGTAAATTATGTAAAAGAACTAGGGGTTCCTGTTATCTGTTTTCCCAGGGGTATTAAAAATTATAAAAATTTTTGTGATATTGTTAAGCCTGATGCTGTAAACATAGATTATGATGTTGATCCAAAGAAGATAGTCAATGAAATCAAAATACCAATACAAGGTGGTCTCGACCCAAAAGTATTACTAACTGATCAAGAAACCCTTAAAATAGAAGTTGAAAAATATCTTAGTATTTTTAAAGATCATCCATACATTTTTAATTTAGGTCACGGAATACTACCTGAGACTAAAATTGAAATGGTTGAAGAATTAATAAAGATTGTAAGAAATTTCAAATGACCCCAGACCATCCAAAAATTAATTATGGTAAAACAGGTATTTTAATTGTTAATCTTGGTACACCTGACTCAACGAGCTGGCTAGATATCAGGAAATATTTAAAAGAATTCTTGTCAGACAAACGAGTAATCGAAGTTAATCCCTTAATTTGGCAGGTAATACTCAACTTATTCATACTTACCTTTAGACCTTCTAAAACAGCTAAAGCCTATAAAGAAATATGGATGGAAGATAAAAACATGTCTCCTTTAAGATATTTTACTGAAAGCCAATCAGAAAAATTATCTAAGCAAATAGGCAACGAGAATTTAATTGTTGATTTTGCTATGAGGTATGGAAATCCGAGTATTAAAAGTAAAATTCATGGTCTTCAGAAAAAAGGTTGTGAAAATTTAATTGTGCTTCCATTGTATCCACAATATGCAGCAGCAACAACAGCAACAGTTTGTGATGAGGTTTACAGAACTTTAATGAAAATGAGATGGCAACCAAATCTTAAAATAATCCCTCATTATGAGTCTGAACCTCTTTATATTGAGGCAATCAAAAACAGTATTGTTAAGAAAATTAGTGAAATTAATTGGCAGCCTGATTTAATTATTGCATCATACCATGGGATTCCAAAAAAATATTTTGACAAAGGAGATCCCTATCACTGTTACTGTCACAAAACTACTAGATTAATTTCTGAAAAATACTCAGATATTAAAATTATGACGACATTTCAATCTAGATTTGGCCCTCAAGAATGGTTGCAACCTTATACCGATAAAACTTTTGAGGCTCTACCCAAAGAAGGTAAAAAAAATATTTTAGTTATTTGCCCTGGATTTTCGTCAGATTGTGTAGAAACTTTAGAGGAAATATCAATTCAAGGAAAAGAAAGTTTTATTAAATCTGGTGGGGAAAATTTTGACATGATTCCATGTTTAAATGATAATGAGGATCATATTAATTTATTCAAACATCTTATTTCAAAAAATTTATAATTAATGAGCGGATACCTTTTATTTAAATCACTCCATTTAATTGCAGTAATTTCTTGGATGGCAGGACTTTTATATTTGCCAAGAATATTTGTTTATCATGTTGAAAATTTTGAAAAAGAGCAAGCTACTGAGATTTTTGAAACAATGGAAAGAAAACTTTATAATTACATAATGCGACCGGCTATGATCTTATCCTGGATTTTTGGTATCATACTGATTTGGATAAATGGGATTGAAACTTTTGCTTATCTATGGCTACAGCTTAAAATCTTACTAGTGGTAGTTTTGACGATTTACCATGAATACCTTGGTAAATGTATTCGGCTGCTAAAATCAAAAGAAAACACCAAATCTTCTAAATTTTTTAGAATAATTAATGAAATTCCTACTGTATTGCTGATTTTTATTGTATTTATTGTAGTTTTTAAACCTATCTAGGGTTGAAATTTTAAATTCAATATATATATTCAACTTACCTTAAACAAAACCCCCATCAATGAACATTCAAGAATTAAAAGAAAAAAGCTCTGAAAAATTAATCACTGAAGCTGAAAAGCTTGGGATAGAAAATGCTAGTACTTTACGTAGGCAAGAAATCTACTTTGCAATTTTAAAAAAACTTGCAGAAAAAGGAGAAGAGATAACTGGTGGCGGAGTGTTACAACTACTCCAAGATGGTTTTGGTTTTCTTAGGGCGATGGAGTCTAATTATTTACCAGGAGCAGATGATATATATGTAAGTCCAAGTCAGATAAGAAGATTTGGATTGAGAACTGGAGATACAGTTGAGGGACCTATTAGATCTCCTAAGGACGGAGAAAGATATTTTGCACTTCTTCAAGTCAGTAAGATAAATTTTGAAGAACCAGATAAGTTTAAGCATAAAATTGCTTTTGACAACCTAACACCTCTATACCCAAATAAACAATTAGGGATGGAAGTTGAAACAAATAAAGTTGAAAAGAAACCTGATCTTACACCAAGATTAATCGATTTAGTAAGCCCTATCGGAAAAGGTCAAAGATCATTGATAATATCTCCACCCAAGGCAGGGAAAACAATGATTTTACAAAGTATCGCAAATTCTATAACAGCCAACCATCCTGAATGTTATCTTATGGTTTTATTAATTGATGAAAGACCAGAGGAAGTAACAGATATGCAAAGAACAGTTAAAGGCGAAGTTATAAGTTCAACTTTTGATGAACCAGCTCAACGCCATGTAGCTGTTGCTGAAATGGTTATTGAAAAAGCAAAAAGACTAACGGAACATAAGAAAGATGTTGTAATACTTTTAGACTCCATTACAAGATTAGGAAGAGCTTATAATGCTGTTGTACCAAGTTCAGGAAAAGTTTTGACAGGTGGTGTAGATGCTAATGCACTACAAAGACCCAAAAGGTTTTTCGGTGCAGCTAGAAATATTGAAGAAGGTGGATCACTAACAATTATAGCCACTGCTCTTATTGATACTGGTAGCAGGATGGATGAAGTAATTTTTGAGGAATTTAAAGGTACAGGAAA
>CABZNY010000016.1 GCA_902527265.1 uncultured Pelagibacteraceae bacterium
GCGATTTGGACTGTTAATCTTTCCTGTGTTTGAAGCCTTTTTGAAAAAACTTCCACAACTCTTGCAATTTTGCTGAGTCCAACTACTCTCTCATTTGGAATATAAGCAACATGTGCGATTCCAATAATAGGTGCCATATGATGTTCGCAGTGACTTTGTACAGAAATATTTTTTTGAACTACCATATCGCTGTAACCTTCAACATCCCCAAAAGTTTTGCTTAAAATTTCTTTAGGATCCTCTTTGTAACCTTTAAAGTACTCTTTAAATGCTTTCGTAACCCTTTTTGGAGTTTCTAATAAACCTTCTCTAGATGGATCTTCACCTAGCCATTTTAAGATTTTAACAAACGCTTCACGTGCCTCTTCGTCTGTTACAATCTCAGTATTTTTGTTATTTTCGTTTTTTACTAATTTCATGATGGGTTTTTATATATATAAATCCTTAAATTTAAAATATTTAATATACTCAGTAATATGTTAGATATTGCGACTTATATATGTTTAAAAAAAGAGAAAATGTCGCTGATATAGAGGAAGGTAACCTATTATCTCCAAAATTCGATAATGATGGTTTAATTCCTGTAATTACAACATGTGCAGAAACCAAAGAGATTCTAATGCACGGTTATATGAATGTTGAAGCTTTAAAATTAACAATAGAAACCAAAGAAGCTCACTACTGGAGCAGGTCTAGAAAAGAGATTTGGCATAAAGGAAAAACTAGTGGGTTTACTCAAAAAGTAAAAGAAATAAGAATTGATGATGACCAAGATGCAGTTTGGATTACTGTAGATATTGGTGATGGCGCAAGTTGCCATGTTGGCTACAGATCATGTTTTTATCGATCAGTACCTACAGGAAAAATTGAAAATGGACGTAAAGTAGAAATGAAATTTGAAGAAGAAAAGAAAAAATTTGATCCAGAAGTTGTTTATAAAGGACAACCTAATCCCACCAAAATTTAATGAGTGAGGCTCAAAAAAATGTTCTTGGGGAAGATCTTGAAGAATGTTCTAAAAATCCATTAACTGGTTGGTTCAGAGATGGTTGTTGTAATACTGATGAAAATGATCGAGGTTTGCACACAGTTTGTGTAAAAGTTAATAATGAATTTTTAGAATGGTGCAAAGAGGCTGGTAACGATTTGATAACACCTCACCCTGAATTTGGTTTTCCTGGATTGGTAGATGGAGATAACTGGTGTGTATGTGCCAGTTGGGTTGCAAGAGCTTTAGAAGCAGGAATTGGATGTTCTATATATTTGAAAAAAACTCACATTAATACTTTAAAGTTGGTACCAATTGAAACTTTAAAAAAATTTGCAATAGATCTTTCTTAACTACATATTTCCGTACTTAGGTCCACCCCCACCTTCTGGCGTAACCCATGTAATATTTTGTGACGGCTCTTTTATATCGCAAGTTTTACAATGAATACAATTTTGAGAATTAATCACAAATTTCTCAACATCATTTTCTTTTTGAATTTCATAAACTCCAACTGGACAGTATCTTTGCGCAGGCTCATCGTATTTAGCTAAAGTATATTTTATTGGTAAATCTTTATCTTTAAGTTGAAGATGAACTGGTTGATTTTCAGCATGATTAGTTCCTGTTAAATAAACTGAACTTGTTTTATCAAATGTAATGACATTATCTGGTTTTGGATAGTCTATTTTTGGCATTTCACTTGCTGGTTTTAAAGTTTCGTGATCAGCGTGTTTATGTTTAAGTGTAAATGGCAATCTTCCTTTAAATAAAATTTGATCAATCCCTGTAAATATTATTCCAAGAATTAAACCCCAGCTAAAGCTAGGTTTAACATTTCTAGCCTCATATAACTCTTTATAAACCCAACTTTTTTTGAATTTTTCCTCATAAATAGATAATTCTTTGCTTGATTTTATGTGATCAATAATAGTTTCCGCTGCAATCATTCCACTTTTCATTGCAGTATGGGATCCTTTAATTTTTGGCATATTTAATGTGCCAGCATCACAACCAACTAATAATGCACCTGGCATAAACATTCTGGGTAGACTTTGAAAACCTCCTTCTATAAGTGCTCTTGCTCCGTACGATATTCTTTTACCACCTTCTAATATTGATCTAATCGCAGGATGAGTTTTAAATTTTTGAAATTCATCAAACGGTGAAAGATAAGGATTTTTATAATCAAGACCAATGACATAACCTAAAAATATCTGTTTATTTTCAGCATGATAAACAAAACTTCCACCATATGTACTATTATCTAATGGCCAGCCCGCTGTATGCATCACTAGACCTTCGTCGTGATTTTCTTCTTTTAATTCCCAAATTTCTTTAAATCCTATTCCATACTGTTGTGGATCTTTTCCTTTATCTAAATCAAATTTTTTGATTAATTCTTTTCCTAAATGTCCTCTACACCCTTCTGCAAAAACTGTAACTTTCGCATGAAGTTCCATTCCTGGTTCATAACCATCTTTTTTATTACCTTCTTTATCTAAACCCATATCTTGAGTTGCTACACCCTTAACAGAACCATCTTCATTATATAAAACCTCACTTGCAGGAAAACCTGGGAATATTTCAACTCCTAGTGTTTCAGCTTGTTCTGCTAACCATCTACATAAATTAGCTAGACTGATAATATAATTATTATGATTTTGTTGTACTTTAGGTAATAACCAAGTTGGCCAACTAATTTTTTTTGTCTTGCCTAGAAATAGAAACTTTTCTTTGTTAACTTTTGTTTTAATTGGTGGATTAAGATCTTTCCAATTTGGCAATAGTTCGTCTAAGGCTCGCGTTTCAAACACGTTCCCGGATAAAATATGTGCACCTATTTCAGATGCTTTTTCTAAAAGGCAGACATTAATATCTGGATTTAACTGCTTTAATTTTATTGCAGTTGAAAGTCCCGATGGTCCGCCACCTACGATTACAACATCGTATTCCATCACTTCTCTGGACATACTAATTTCTTACAGTATTTGTTATTTTTGTATAGTGTTTAATTTGTTCAGTTCCTCTAAGAATTGAGGAAGTGCCTCGAATAAATCAGCTTCCAGGCCATAATCTGCGACACTAAAAATAGGTGCTTCACCATCTTTATTTATAGCAACAATAACTTTACTTTCTTTCATTCCTGCTAAATGTTGAATGGCTCCAGAAATTCCAACTGCTATATATAAATCAGGAACAACAACTTTTCCTGTTTGTCCCACTTGATGTTCGTTTGTAATATATCCTGCATCAACTGCAGCTCTTGAAGCTCCTATTGCAGCGTTTAATTTGTCAGCTACATCAGTTATTAGTTTGAAATTTTCACCACTTTGTAAGCCTCTACCACCTGAAATTACTATTCTGGCTGTGCCTAATTCAGGTCTATCTGATTTAATTTCTTCTCTATTTATAAATTTCGTATTTTCACTTTGATCTGCAGCATCGATTTTTTCTATTTCAGCAGATCCACCAGTTGTTTCAGCTGCTTCAAATGATGTTGGTCTAATAGTAACACATTTTTTTTCGTCATTACTTTTAACTGTAGCAAATGCATTTCCTGCATAAATTGGTCTTAGAAAAGTATCAGGAGAAATTACTTTTATAATATCGCTTACTTGTGAAATATCCAATAATGCTGCAACTCTTGGCATAAGGTTTTTTCCAAATGTATTTGCTGAGCAAATAATATGTGAATATTTGTCGGCGTGTTTTAAAATTGCTGCAGTATAATTTTCAGCAATATAATTTTCATAAATTTCATGATCTATGTGAAGAACTTTTTTTACTAAAGGAACTTCAGATAAAGATTTTGCAACATTATCTGCCTTACTTCCAATTAACAATACATGAAGATCTTGATCTATTTGTGATGCAGCTGTAATTGCATTCAATGTAAATGGTTTTACTTCTTTGTTATTATGTTCTGCTATTAATAAAACTGACATTAAATTACCTTTGCCTCATTTTTTAATTTTTGTACTAATTCTTCAACACTCGCAACTTTAATACCCGCTTTTCTTTTTGGCGGTTCTTCGATCTTAATATGTTCTATTCTAGGGTTTGTATCAACTCCTAGATCTGACGCATTAATCTGTTCAATAGGTTTTTTCTTAGCCTTCATAATATTTGGCAGTGACGCATATCTTGGCTCATTTAATCTTAAATCACATGTAACAATAGCTGGTGTATTAACTTCAATAGTTTCTAAACCCTCATCCACTTCTCTAGTCACTTGTAATGATTTATCATTTACTTCTATTTTTGAAGCAAAAGTTGCTTGTGGCCAATTTAAATGTGCTGCTAACATTTGGCCTGTTTGATTACAGTCATCATCAATTGCTTGTTTACCCATAAAGACTAAATCTGGATTTTCTTTTTCAACAATTTTTTTTAAAATTTTAGAAACAGCAAGAGGTTCAATGGTGCCATCAACTTTTACATGAATTCCTCTATCCGCTCCTACAGCTAAAGCTTTTCTAACTGTCTCTTGGGCTTTTTCTTCACCAACAGTAACTGCTATTATTTCTGTTGCTTTACCTGACTCTTTAATTTTTACTGCTTCTTCAATAGCATTGTCATCCGGTGGGTTTGTTGACATTTTAACGTTATCAGTAACAACTCCACTACCGTCTTCTTTAACTCTAATTTGAACGTTATAATCAATAACTCTTTTTACAGCGACTAAAATTTTCATTAAGCTCTCAATAATTTATTTTCTGCATCGTAAGGACTTTCTTCTAAAATTGTTGCCTCATGCAACTTACCAAGTATATCAATCCTTAGTTTTTGTCCAACGTTTGCTAACTCAGGTTTAACCATTCCTAGTGCGATAGATTTTCCTAGTCTGAATCCAAAGTCACCACCAGTTGCACGTCCTACAACACTACCATTTTCATAAATCGGGTTATTTCCTAATACATCCGCATCACTAGTTTCGTGAACCTCTAGAGTAACAAGCTTATTATCAAAGCCTTTTTCTCTCCATTTATTTAAAGCATCAAGTCCAATGAAACTTCCTTTGTTTGGATGAATAAATCTATCTAGTCCACTTTCGTAAGGTGAATACTCAATTGATAATTCAGTTCCTACTAGTTTGTAGGATTTTTCAACTCTTAAACTATTCATAGCTCTAATACCATAAGGTTTTAAACCTAGATCTTGACCTGCATCCATAAGTTTATCAAAAATATGATTTTGATATTCAATAGGATGATGAAGTTCCCATCCTAACTCTCCAACAAAATTAACTCTCATTGCATTTACTGGTGCAAAGCCAACATCAACTTGCTTTGCACTTAGCCATTTAAAATTTTCGTTTGAAAAATCATCATTTGAAACCCTTTGCATTAGTTCTCTTGCTTTCGGTCCAGACACCACAAGAACACCTTTGCTATTTGTTAAGTTCTCAAATTGAACTGATCCATCTTTTGGCATCCAGCCAAATATCCAATCGTGATCCAATCTTTGATATGCTCCAGCAGATACAAGATAAAAACTATTTTCTGACTCTCTCATAATTGTAAATTCTGAGTGAACACCGCCTTTAGTATTCAATGCGTGACATAAATTAATTCTACCAACCTTCTTTGGTAATTTATTGGCTACCAACTTATCTAGAAATTCTTCTGCTCCAGGTCCTTTAATTCTGCATTTAGCAAATGCAGTCATATCAAGTAGACCAACATTTTCTTTTACATTTTTGCACTCTTTTTCAACTGCTTTGAACCAATTAGATCTTCTAAACGACCAATCATCCTTTTGTTCCATACCATCAGTTGCAAAAAAGTTTGGTCTTTCCCATCCAAATTTTTGACCAAAAACTGCACCAAGATTTTTCATTCTGTCATAACATGGTGCTGTTCTTAGAGGTCTTGCAGCTGGTCTTTCTTCGTCTGGAAAATGGGTTATAAATACATGACTGTAAGCTTCTTCATTTTTTTCTTTTAGATAAGATTTTGAACAATAATCGCCGTATCTTCTTGGTTCTACACCTAGCATGTCTATTGTAGGTTCGCCATCAACAATCCATTCGGCTAGTTGCCATCCGGCTCCACCAGCTGCAGTGATGCCAAAACTATGACCTTCATTAATCCAAAAGTTTTTTAATCCCCATGCTGGACCAACTATCGGATTTCCATCTGGCGTATAACAAATCGCACCATTGTAAACTTTTTTAACACCTACTTCTCCAAATGCTGGAACTCTATGAATGGCTCCTTCAATATGAGGAGCAAGTCTATCTAGATCTTCTTGGAAAAGTTCATACTCAGATTCCTTTGAAGGACCATCTACATAACAGGCAGGTGCACCATCTTCATATGGTCCTAAAATTAAACCACCCGCTTCCTCTCTCATGTACCATCTGCTATCGCTATCTCTTAAAACTCCCATTTCTGGAAGACCTTCTTTTTTTCTTTTTTGAATTTCTGGGTGGGGTTCTGTTACAATGTATTGATGTTCAACTGGTATTACTGGAATATCTAAACCAACCATCTTACCAGTTTGTCTAGCAAAATTTCCTGAGCATGAAATTACATGTTCACATTCTATAGATCCTTTATCTGTTTCAACAACCCATCCATCTTTATTTTGTTTCATTGCAAGAACCGTTGTATTTCTGTAAATCTCAGCACCTCTATTTCTTGCGCCAGTAGCTAATGCTTGCGTTAAATCAGCTGGTTGAATGTATCCATCTTCGGGATGTTGTATTGCTCCAATTAAATCCTTTGTATTACACAAAGGCCAAATTTCTTTTACTTGATCTGGTTTTAAAAATTTTACATCTACGCCAATAGTTTTTGCTACACCAGCGTATTGATGATACTCATCCATTCTATCTTTGTTGTCTGCTAATCTAATATTTGAAACAACACTGAAACCGACGTTCTTGCCTGTTTCTTCCTCTAAACTTTTATAGAGATTAACTGCATATTTATGTAACTGGCCAACTGAGTAACTCATGTTAAACAATGGAAGTAGACCAGCTGCATGCCATGTTGAACCTGAGGTTAATTCCTTTCTTTCAATCAAAACAACATCAGACCAGCCCTTTTTAGCTAAGTGATACAGAGCACTTACACCAACAACTCCACCACCTACTACTACAACTTTTGCTTTTGATTTCATCATGCGATTTTTACTAAATTTTTCTTATAAACTAAACATAATTCTAATAGTCATAATCATCATCATCGTCATCTCTCCAACCCATTTGGTACATTAAATATGCGGCAGTTATTACACTCACCACTCCTGCAGCCATACCAAAATTTACTCCCATAGTTTGCCCAAAATAATACCATCCTATCTGAGTAGCGCCAATCGGTGGGATACAAAGAATTGCCATTAGTATTGCAATTCGTACTGGAAAACTAGGTTTTTTCATTAAATAGAAGAGCCCATTGGCATTGGTTGAGATACAGCAGTAGTTAGCCAACAATTTTTTAAAAATCCATCAATTTCATATTTTTCAACTTGCCACTTGAATTTGTAATATTTTTTATCTTTGTCCATAATGGTTACTTCAAATGTCGAAACACCTTTTGATTTATAAACTTCTACAATTTCATAATTTTCGTGGTTTAAAAGCATCGAATAAGAATCGGTTTTAATCATGTTTTTAAATCTCTCGATAGGTCCTGTAACTCTTTGATTGTTTGGGTGAGCAAAAAACCAGGTTTGAATTATACCGCTGTCTTTTTCAGGACTATCGTTCTTCATTAAAGCATTGAGTTGTATCTCAATAACTTCTCTCGGCTTTATCTCTGGATTTGGTTTTCTTATTTCAGCAGATAATTCATTAAATGAGAAAATAAATAGAAAAAAGATACTATAGATTGCTGGCTGTATTTTTAACATCTTCCAAAAATTCAATTCTTTTTTCATTTGAAACAAATGGTACAGCAAAATATCGTTTATAGGCAATGTCATAAATACCACACTTATTAAAAATACCTTTTTTAATTCTTCTGAGGGGTAAATTTAAAAAAAAATCTGTAATTGAAAATCTTGGAGAGCCATATGTGCAGAAAATTATAGCTTTTTTACTTTTTAGTTTTCCAACAGCATATCCATGGTTTCCGATAAGTTTCTTAAAAGAAAAAGCCCAAGGTGGTGCTAATACTTTATCTATCCAACCCTCTAATATTGCTGGCATTCTATAGTTCCAAATAGGTGCTACAAGGACAATTAAATCAGATTCATCTATTTTTTTTCTGTGATCTAAAACTACTTCATCGGCTTTTTCACCAGCATATACTGGGTTAAACTTTTCTTTATATAAATCTATACATTCTACTGAATGACCTTTTTCTTCTGCTGATTTTATAAAAGCATCTTTGATTGCTGAATTGAAAGATTTTTCATTGTAATGACCATAAACCAAAAATACTTTTTTCATTAATCTTTCAGTACTGGAAAAACTGGATTAGATTTTTGAAAAAGTTTTTGATATTCCTGCTTTATGCATCTGTTAGAAATAAATTCAATTTTTTCATTATCTGCGATTGCCTGAGCTTCATCACTATGAATTCCATATTGTAACCATAATACTTTAGTTCCTTTTTGAATTGCTTGTTTTGCAATACCCTCTGCCTCATTTGAAGGTCTGAAAACATCAACTATATCGATCTCTTCTTTGACTTTATCCAAGCTTTCAACCATTGGTTCACCATTTACAATTTCACCTACTGCAAAAGGGTTTATAGGTATAACTTTATAACCAAAGTTTTGCATATACTTCATGACTACGTTTGCAGGTTTTCTTTTAAGATTTTTTTTATCTTCTCCTTTTTTTTCAGAACTTACGCCAATCATTGCAATGACTTTTGATTTTCTTAAAATGGATTTAATTAGATTGTCGTTCATAATTTAATTTTAAAATAATTATTATTTATTTTTCCAGTTAGGTTTTCTTTTTTGTAAAAAAGCTGATATTCCCTCTTTTGCATCTTGTGAAGCCATATTTAAAGTCATCATTTTACTCGTAAATTTGTATGCATCTCCTAATGGCATTTCTAATTGTTTGTAGAAAGCTTGCTTACCAATTTTTATTGTTAAATTTGATTTTGAAGAAATGGTTTTGGCAATTTTTAAAACTTCTGAATTAAGTCTCTTACTTGAAAAACAATCATTAATTAAACCAATATCTTTTGCATATTTAGCATTTATTGGCTCTCCAGTTAAAAGCATTTTCATCATGATTTTTCTAGTCACCTTTCTACTAACAGCAACCATTGGCGTGCTACAAAACAATCCAATATTTACTCCAGGTGTTGCAAATGTAGCTGTTGTTGTACTGTATGCAAGATCACAACTTGCAGCTAACTGACATCCAGCGGCATAAGCTGCACCATGAACTTTTGCAATAACTGGTTTCTTTCCTTCAACGATTTTCATCATTAATTTTGAACAGAGATTAAATAATTTAAGGTGATTTGACCTGTTTTTTATTCCACCTACTTCTTTAAGATTATGACCAGCGCTAAAACCTTTACCGGAACCTTCTAATATTATTACCCTAGTATCATTATCTTTATCTAACCGAATAAAAGTATTATAAAGTTCTCTTAAAGTTTTAAATGATAGAGAATTGTAAGTTTTAGGATCATTAATTACCACATTTGTAATTCCATTGCCTAATTTTCTTGTTTTTACATTCATATTGAAGTTTATAATTATTTTAATTCTCCGTCTTCACGCATTTTAGCTCTAATTTTTGTGGCCGAAATTTTCTGTATCTCTTCAGATAATACTATCTCCTCAATTTTATAGCCCACTCCCCTTCCATAACAAATATTTGTAATGTTTGGGACCATCATTATTTTAAATCTACCTTCAAACTCTGGATTTAATTTATCTTCAATATTTTTTTTTACAGTTTCAAAGTCGAATGGATTATCATCAACCCCTTGTACATCTCTAATTTGAATACACACTTGACCAGTTTTTTTGATGATCTCTTTAAATAAAGTATAATGACCCTCATGAAAAGGTTGCCATCTTCCAAGCATTTGTGCTGTTGGTTTTTTGTTATCCCATTCATAACTCATTATGATATCTCCTTAATTATTTTATCTGCCCAAACCTTAGCATCTTGAGTAGTTACATGAAAATCATATTTTTCGGGTTTTACAAACATTTGATTAGTATCGTCAAATCTTCCTTCTTTAATTGTATCTACCCAAATCACAAAATCTGCTGGAAATAAATTTCTTGCCTCTGGTGTTGGGCAAATAAAATCTGCTACAACATAATTTCCCTGATTTTTTAATTCCAATGCAAAGTCTGCCATTCTTTTTGCTTGTCTTTTTCTACCTTCTTCTGAAAAATCCCAATCATTTGCTGCTTTCCTAACTTCGTCAGCATTTAATCTTTTTGCGTTGAGTTTAGGGGCAAGTTCGTCTGCTAATGTTGTTTTGCCAGCTCCAGGCAAACCCATAACTAAAATTATTTTCATTAAATTTTTTCTAATGGATGATGAGACATTAACTCAAGTCCATTCTCACCAACTAAATATTGCTGTTCTAATTTCACTCCTTCATTCCCTCCGACTTCTCCAATATAACTTTCTAAAGTAATTGTCATATTTTTTTGAAATGTACCACCTCTTTCTCCTCCATCTGTTGGATATCTAATTGCAGGCCATTCATCACATAAGCCAATACCATGAAGCATAACAGAGTATCTATTTCCATAATATTTTTCAGGAAGTATCCATGCTTTTTCTGTAAACTCTTTAAACGTTAACCCATCCTTGATTAATCTTGAATTATAATCTATTTGCTCAACAGCTGTTTGATATAATTTTTTTTGATTTTCGTTGAATTTATTTCCACAAACAAATGCTCTTGAAATATCAGCACAATATCCATATGGACCAACCATGTCTGTATCAAAAGACACTATTTCACCATCTTGTATAATTTTATTGCTGCTCTCTTGCATCCAAGGATTAGTTCTAGAGCCCGAAGATAAAATTCTACATTCTATCCATTCTCCACCATTTTCAATGTTTGTTTTATGTAAAATAGACCATAACTCATCCTCTGTAATTCCTGATTTCAAGTAATCTCTCATTTTAATTATTCCAATATCAGCAACATCTAAAGCTGCACGCATACATTTAATTTCTTCAGATGATTTAATTACTCTAGCCTGTTCAAGTATTTTTTTTGCCTCTAAAACTTTAATACCTTTTTTATTTAGTTCATTTACAGCTGGACCATTGATAACATCAATTGCAATTTTTTTACTTTTAAAATATGAATTAGATAAATCATTAACTTCATTGACCCATTTTTTTAGTTGTAATTCTGATTGGTCTCCGTTGCTAAAGTAATCCCAAGTAATTGCTGGTCTTATTTCATCTATTAAGTCAAGACCTTTAGATAATATTTCACAATTAAAATATTCATATAATATTGTAGGACCATCAACAGGGATAAAACAATATCTTGTAAGATTATGCATATTATAAACACTCATATTTACGGTGTCTAATGCATACCTTACATTTACTGGATCAAATAAAATACATGCTTCAATATTATTTTTCTTTAGTTCATTTCTTATTCTGTCAAGTCTATAAGATCTAAGTTTATCGAAATCTATTTCATTTTCTCTAAATCTTTTTTTTGAAATATATTTCTTAATAGGTTGGGTTTCTGAAAGAATTTTTCTGTTAAACTTCATTCCTATAACATCTGTACACCAACTCCTGTCTTTGGATAGGTGTATAAATTATAATTTGCACAAAGCTCATCTCCGGGCTTCAAATCTTTAATTGAAACCATAAAAAAATATTTTGCGTCTGGTTTCTCTCTTAAATTATAATACATGTTTTCTAGGTTATCATCATTCTCATTAAACTTCTTTGCTTTTGCAGTAGGATCTATCGGATCACCAAATTTTAAACTAGGTAAAATATTAGAAACCATCCTTTGAACTGTAGGATTATCGGAGTGATTATAAAAACCTCCTAATGGTGTTCTTATATATTTATTTTCAAACTGCTCATCTCTTATATGGGTTATACCTATAAAAGTATTAGCTTTAATTTCTTTGGTTGCGAATAATCCTAAGCCTTCAATTGGAGAACTCTTTATTGTTAATTCGTCTGGCAAAGGTCTATACATATTATTCTCTTTTTCTATACAAGGTTAGTTGCAACCCATTTATGAAACTGATGCGTTGGATTATCCATATCAGGAGAAAAATTTCCACCATTATATGCATGGGAGTTGCGGCCTAATTGCATTCTTTGAATTATATCTACGTCTTCTTTTTGAATACTTTCCCACAATTTATGATTTTGTTTTCTTAACGATTTAAATTCTAGAGCTTTTGAGGCTTTTTCACCCACATAATATATTTCCATATGCTCTAGAGTTTTTTTATGGTCAATAGGCTCTAACCAATAAGCATAGAAATGATCTTTGTGTATACCTAGCATAACATTAGGAAATAAAGCTACATATTCTGCAATATTTTCTTTGTCTTTAGGCCAGTTCGGAAAACAAGGAAACTTTTTCTTTCCTTTAAATTTTGGATTATAAACAACCGTACCTTGTCCTGCAAAACGATTTGGCAATCCTTGAATATGATAATGATCTTCTATTTTTGAATAAGTATTTAGACCTGGGTGAACCCACGGCAAATGATAACTTTCACAGTAATTTTCAATTGCAAATTTCCAATTACATTTTGCATTCAATTTAAAATAACCAAAATCAATTGCATGATTAATTAATTTTCTATCTTTTATTTTCCAAAATTTTGACCATCTATCACTTAATGGTTTAATATATTTTTCAAATGGTATTTCGTTATTACTAATATTAACAAAAATTAAATCTAACCAAACATATGATCTTATTTCTTTTAGATTATTCTTATTTTTTTTAAATTTTGCGCTACTATGTTTGTTCATCCCACCTATATGAGGTGTTGCAATTAGCTTTCCATCTGATGTATATGACCATGAATGATAAGGACATCTGATAACATTTCTAATATTACCTTTTTTATTTACTAACTTTACCCCTCTATGACTACAAACGTTATGAAAAACTTTTATCTGATTTTTTTTATTCCTGACTAAAAATAATGGAAGACCCAATAAATTAAATGGTTTTACATCACCAATATTTGGCAAAGAACTTGCTACCCCTATTACTGTCCATTTATTTTCGAATATTTTCTCTCTTTCTATTAAAGTATAATCTTTACTTGTATAACATTCGTTGGGAAGTCCATGTGCTCTATAGATTGGTCTATTAACTATATCTAATTTTTTTTTATCTATAATCTTGTAAATTTCTGACATTTTATTTTGTCACTTCATATAGACCAAGCCATGCATTTACATCCTTGCTGGCAATATAATCTGATTTAAAAAATTCTATTTCTTTCCATTTATTTTGATTTTTTAATTGTTTAATTTTTTTATCAAATCCATATTCCTCATATATTCCTTCATTAATAGTGAAACAAATTAAACCTTTATTTTTAGTAATTCTAATAAACTCGTCTAATGCAGGTGGTTTTACATGTCCAAAAGTAAATGTACCCACACACATTAAAGCATCATATTGATCATTTTTTTCATTGATTGGTTTATTTAAATCAACTTTATCTAATTTTTTATAAAGATTGTTTGGAACCAAATCTAAAAGTTTTTGCGATAGATCGGCACCAAAAAAATTAGCGAAACCATACTTTTTTAATTCAACACCAACCAATCCGGTTCCACATCCAGCATCATAAATATCGATATCTTTTTCTTTTTGATGTTTATTAAAAACTTCCGCTGTTTCTTTTGGACCAGTATAATTCCAATCAACCATGTCTTGATCATATTTATTATCCTGACCCCATTCGTCATAAAAATCCATTACCTCTTTTGTTTCTTTTAGTTTGTAAATTGGAACTTTATTTCCTACATCTTTTTGAGCCATTAACCTCTCATTTTTTCTCCACTTGGATCATAAAGTGGTTCTTTGATGATTGAGCAATTGAATAAATCTCCGTTAATTTCAACTTGTATTCCATCTTCGGATGACAAATGTTTTTGATCTATATATGAAAAAGCAACACTCTTATTTACAAAATGAGCAAATCCACCTGAGGTTATATATCCAATGCTATTATCGCCTTTCATCACAGCTTCATTGTTTGTGACATCAATATCGTTTGTTTGAATAATTAAAGGAACCAATCTATTTGAACTGTTATCAATTTTAGCTTTTTCTTTGCCTATAAATTCTTTATTCCAATTAATAAAATTATCTAATCCAGCTTCTTTGGCAGTAAAATCAGGTCGATAATCTAAAGTCCATGCACCCCAGTTTTTCTCTAATCTCATAGACATTAAAGCTCTTCCACCAAAAGGTTTAATATCAAATTCTTTTCCAGCCTCTATTAACTCTTCATAAAGTTTGATTTGGAAATGCGGTGCAACATATATTTCATAACCAAGTTCACCAGTGAAGGAAATACGGTTTATAATTGCTGGAACACCACCAACAAACATTCTTCTTGAATCTCTAAATTTAAATTTTTCATTAGATACATCATCTCTAACTATTTTTTCTAAAACTTTTCTTGAATTAGGTCCTGCTATAGATATCCCATGAAATTCATCTGATCTATTTTTATATTCAACATTAAATTTATCTAAATGACTTTCAAACCAACGTCTGTGCATTTCTTGAGCTGCACCCGAACCAAAAACCATAAATTCATTTTCATCAAGGCATGAAACTGTAAGATCGCCACATAATTTTCCTCTGTAGGATAACATTGGAGATAAAGATATTCTTCCAGGATTAGGGAGCTTACCTGCCATAATATGATCTAAAAACTTTCTTGCATCTTTTCCTTTAAATTGATGTTTTGAAAAATTGGCAACTTCAATTAAACCAACATTTTCTCTCACATTAATAACTTCTTTTGAGACATATTTATGTGATCTAGATCTTTTTATAGTTGGCTCTTCGTATGCATCTTTTTTATCATTTGCAAACCACAAAACATTTTCTAAACCAAAGCTGTCTCCCATAACTGCACCTTGATCTACAAACCGGTCATAAAGTGCTGTTGTTTTTTGTTTTCTTCCTTTTGGTAAAGTTTCATTTGGAAATGTCATAATAAATCTTCGTTCATAATTTTCAGAAGATTTAATTGTTCCGTATTGAGGTGACGCATAATCTCCAAATCTTGCAACATCCATTGCCCAAACATCTATTGATGGTTCTCCATCAATTATCCATTCAGCAATACATTTTCCAACTCCTCCTCCTTGGCAGAAGCCAGCCATTACTCCAACTGCTACCCAATAATTTTTCGTTCCTGGAACTGGGCCAATTAATGGTGATCCATCTGGTCCAAAAGTAAAAGGTCCATTTACAATATTTTTAATTCCAGCTTTCTCTAATGCTGGCATTCTTTCAAAACCTATTGCTAATCTATCTTGGATATTATCCAATTTTGGTTCTAATAATTCATGACCAAAATTCATTGGCGTTCCTTCAACCTTCCAGGGTGTTGATTTTGGTTCATAAGTTCCAAGAAGCATTCCTTTTCCTTCTTGTCTAAAATAAATATTACCCTCAAAATCTGTTCCAATAGGAATTCTTTGATCGCCCAAAGCTTCAATTTCCGGAATAGCTTCAGTGATTAAGTAGTGATGCTCCATTGGTTGAACTGGTAGATTAATTCCAGCAAGTTGACCAACTTCTCTTGCCCATAAACCTCCAGCATTGATTACTATTTCAGCATTAATATTACCCTTGTCAGTTATCACATCCCAATTTCCATCCTCTTTTTGTTTTGTCTCTTTTACAACTGTATGTGTGTAATATTTTCCACCATGAACTTTTGCTGCTTTAGCAAAAGCATAAGTCACACCTGATGGATCTACTTCTCCATCAATAGGATCCCACAATGCCAAAAGGTATCTTGATGGATCAATTAAAGGATTTTTCTTTTTTACTTCTTCTAAAGAAACAAACTCTTGATCAAGACCCATATATCTTGCTTTAGACCTCTCTCGTTTTAAATAATCCGCCCAAACTTCATTTGAAGCTAAATAAAATCCACCGCTTGGCTTGAATCCAACAGAATGGCCAGACTCTTTTTCAATTTCTTTATATAATCCGATTGTATAAGCCATCATTCTAGAAATATTCGGATCAGATGAAATCACATGTACATTTCCAGCTGCATGCCAAGAAGATCCAGATGTAAGTTCGTTTCTTTCAAGAAGAATACAATCTTTTAAACCAAACTTTGATAAATGATAAAGAATAGAACAGCCTACTACGCCACCTCCTATGATGACTACTTTTGCATGATTTTGCATGTTAATATTTTATTTCTTTATTGACGTCTTTCAATGTCTTGTCTGTCCCATGGTGAAAATGTTTGGTCATATCTGGCATGTACTTCATGGCAATTGGTTTTTTACCAACTGCAACAGCCATTTCTCTAACATGATGAGCTTCAGCACCACAACAAATACCGATTAAATTAATTTTTTCTCTAAGACATTCTTTTGCAAATTCAGCCATTTCAAATCTGTTGCAATACAAATTATCCAGAGCAACAGGGAATGCATTTCCACCTGGAATGCAATCACATCCATGGTCAGTCTGATTTAAAAATCCTGGTTCTTCCTCTGTCGTTCTATATGGAACAGGAAGACCTGCAACATGACATGAAACTTTTTTTCTTATTTTTTTTAAAAGTTTCATAGTCATTTCTGGACCTCTGTAACAATTCAAACCAACAACATCTGCACCAAGATCTTCTATTATTTTACATGCATCTTCAGCTGAATGACCGTCTCTTGTTAAATCTCCACGTGGTATAGCGTAATTTGCAACTGCAATTAATCCTTCGTCTTTAATAGCTTTTAAAGCTATTTTCATTTCATCTACCCAATTAATTGTTTCTGCAACTATGAAATCAACCCCAGCCTCTTTTGCCCAAAGTACTTGCTCCTCGTACATCTTTTGACATTCTTTAAATGAGTTTTTATCATTTGGATCAAAAATATTTGTATTAGCTACATCTCCACAAACCATTAAATCCAAATCTTTAAATTCATTTGCAGCTTCCTTTGCAATTTTAAGTGCATTTTTTTGCATTGGTTCAAGCAAATGTTCTTTTCCAATAATTCTTAATTTCTCTCTATGTCCATAATAGGTGAATGCTTGAACAACATCAGAACCAGCTCTAATAAATTCTCTATGTAATTGAGTAACAACATCAGGATGTTCTAGAACTACTTCTGGGACAAATGGACCTGCAGAAAGATATCCTCTTCTTTCCATTGCAAACAAATATCCTTCGGCAAATATAACTGGACCAGTATCTAATCTTGATATCAAATTTTTTTTCATATTTTTTTAATAATTTATTTCCAAATAAACGGAGGATAAAGACAATTTTCACACAACTCCAAGTTGAAACTTGTTTGCAATTTATCTCTCTATGTGTTCTGATGAATTATAATTAATTAATTAGGAGATAATAATGAAATTAAAAAGAATGTTGCTTTCTGCATTATTTGTCTTAGGCGTTACATCGTACGGTAATGTTGCTAATGCAAAATGTGGAGACATAAGTATTGCTAATATGAACTGGGCTTCTGCTAACTTAATGGCTGAAGTTGACAAAATCATATTAGAAGAAGGTTATGGATGTAATGTGGAATTGGTGCCAGGTGCAACCCAGCCAACTTTTGCGTCTATGCAAGAAAAAGGTGAACCAGATATAGCTCCAGAATTTTGGGCAAATGCTGCAAAAGTTGAATTAGAAGCTGCTGTAGCTGAAGGAAGACTTCACTCAATTAATAAAGCACCAATTACAGGTTTAGGTGAAGGTTGGTGGGTATTGCCAGCAACTTTAGAGAAGCATCCAGAACTTACAACTGCAGATGCTATATTAGAGAGACCTGATTTATTTCCACACCCAGAAGATCCATCAAAAGGTGGGTTTCATATATGTCCTCCAGGATGGAACTGTGAATTAAGTAACAGAAACCATTTTAGAGCATGGGGAATGGAAGCCAAAGGTTGGGCTATAGTAGAAACTGGATCAGCTGCAGGTCTTGATGGTTCAATTGCTAAAGCTGCAGAAAGAGGAGAAAATTGGTTTGGTTACTATTGGTCACCAACTGCTATAATTGGAAAATACGGAATGATAGCTGTGGATATGGGCGAGTATGCTGGTAAAGATAACTGGGATAACTGTTTATCAAAACCAGAACAAGAGTGTGCTAATCCTTTAAAATCTTCATGGGTTAAATCTGAAGTTTATAGCGTTGCAACTGATAATTACAAAAAAACTGCTGGAAAAGAAGGTATGGATTATCTTAAGAAAAGAACGTACCCTGGTCCAGTTATGAATGGAATGTTAGTTTGGATGGGTGAAAACCAAGCTGAAGGTGCAGATGCAGCTATTGAATTTTTAAAAACACAAGAAGACGTTTGGACTAAGTGGGTAACAAGTTCAGCTGCTAAAAAAATCAAAAAAGCACTATAATTAGTGCAAATATTACTGAACCCGTTTATAACGGGTTCAGTTAAAAAAATGGATTTCTTAAATTCGATACCTGTAATGGATAGAACAGCTCTAAGGGAGCTGAAAAAGGGAATTGATTTAAGTTTTAAAGAGTTTTCAAGAGCTTATGGAGATGGAATAGAAAGTTTTTTTGATCCACTACTATATTTTTTAATTTGGTTAGAAAAGTTATTAGTAAATAGTCCTTGGCCTTTAGTCATAGGAGTATTTGCTCTGTTGGCTTGGATAGGTTCAAGAAGTATTAAGCTGGTTATAGGAACTGTAATTTGTTTTCTAATTATAGGTTATTTTGGGATGTGGAAAAATTGTATGGCAACTGTTGCTATAATTTCTGTTTCTACACTTGTCTGTATTGTTGTTGGAATACCTATTGGAGTATTAATGTCAAAATCAAGTAGAGCAGAAAAAACTATTTTACCCGTATTGGACATGATGCAAACGATTCCAAGTTTTGTATATCTAATTCCAATAATTATGCTTTTGGGTATTGGAAAAGTACCTGGTCTTCTAGCAGTATGCATATATGCTTTACCTCCAGTAGTCAGGCTAACAAATCTTGGGATTAGAGAAGTAGATAAAGAAACACTTGAGGCAAGTGAAGCATTTGGCGCAACCCCAATGCAAAAACTAAAATCTGTACAAATTCCTCTATCCTTACCCACAATATTTGCTGGAATAAACCAAACAATTATGATGGCTTTGGCAATGGTGGTAATAGCATCGATGATTGGGGTAAAAGGTCTTGGAGTACCTATTTTACAAGCTATTTCAAATCAGTATTTAGCGCTTGGAATGATGAATGGACTGGCAATAGTAGCTTTAGCAATTATCTTTGATAGGGTTACTCAGAAGTATGGTGAGAGAATTCAAAAACACAGAGGTCAGAAAAAATAGCTCTGACATTTTAGCTTACGATTTTTCTAGACAGACATTTTAAAATAAATAATTATTCAAAAATGAACTTTTCATTAGAAATTGGACCTCAAACAAATCTTGATACTTTACCTGAAGTTAAAGATGTTTATGTGACTATGCTACCTGGAGGAGATTATAAAGAGACTGCTGATAAGTCTGGTGATTTGGTTAAGAAAGGTTTTAATCCAGTGCCTCACTTCCCAGCTAGATCAATAAATAACGAAGAAGAGCTAAAAGACTACATTTCGAGATGTAAAGATTTAGGTGTAAAACAGATATTGGCTATAGGTGGAAGTAGAGACCCAGTTGGAAAATTTGACAGCTCGTATCAAATATTAGAGACAGGATTATTTGATGGAATTAAGATTGGAATTGCTGGACATCCAGAGGGCAGTCCTGATATATCCGATTCAGAATTAGAAAAAGCGATGATAGATAAAAAGCCTTATGCTGATTATATAGTTACTCAATGGTTACTAGATTCTCAGCCTATCGTTGATTTCATTTCTAAACAAACGATACCAGTTCATGTTGGAATAACTGGGCCCATGAAAATTTCAAGCTTGATAAAGTTTGCAAATATTGTTGGAGCAAAAAATTCCATTAATTTTCTTAAATCTAATTTTAGTAAGGCATTAGATTTATTGAAACCTAAAGACCCTAATGATCTAATTGGGAAAGTTAAATCGCATACTGATTATTTTCACATTTATACATTCGGCGGCTTGAAGGAAACAAACAAGTGGTTGAAGGAGAATAACTATGTCTAATGAATTTGACTATAGTAAGTTAAGACACGTAACATCAGTAGATCAATCTGATAGAAAAGTGCCTTATAATTTAAGACAAAGCGGACCAACAAAAGTTGAAATGTTAATTTCAACACGTGTAAGAAAATCACCCTATTGGCATTTGTCAATGAAAGCAGGTTGTTGGAGAGCAACTGTATACAATCGTATTTATCATCCAAGAGGATATGTAAAACCAGAGGATGGTGGTGCAATGGTAGAGTATGATGCAATAGTAAATCACGTAACAATGTGGAACGTTGCTGTAGAAAGACAAATTAGAGTAAAGGGTCCAGATGCAGAAAAATTTGTTGACTATGTAATCACAAGAGATGCTACAAAAATTTCTCCAATGAGAGCAAGATATGTAATTCTTTGCAACTCATATGGTGGAGTATTAAATGATCCGATTCTTTTAAGAATATCTAAAGATGAATTTTGGTTTAGTTTATCTGATAGTGATATAGGTCTTTATTTACAAGGTGTAAATGCTGATGAGAGATTTAATGTAGAAATTGATGAGATAGATGTAAGTCCAGTTCAGATACAAGGACCAAAATCTAAAGCATTAATGAAAGATTTATGTGGAGATCAAGTTGATTTTGACAATATGCCATTCTACGGTTTAGCAGAAGCTAAAATCGGTGGAAGAAGTTGTGTGATATCTCAGTCAGGATTTTCTGGTGAAGCTGGATACGAAATTTATTTAAGAGAATGTACTTTATATGCTGAGGATATGTGGAATGCTGTTCTTGAAGCAGGAAAAAAACATAGCCTTATGGTTATTGCGCCTGCACACCATAGAAGAATTCAAGCTGGAATTCTTTCTTGGGGTCAGGATATGGACAATCAACATAATCCTTTTCAATGTAACTTAGGTTATCAAGTTTCTTTATCTGGGAAAGGAGAATGGGATAAGAAGTCAGACTATGTAGGTAAAAAAGCTCTTGAAAAAATGAAAGCTGATTTAAAAGCAGGTCATAAACCATACAAACTTCAATTAGTTGGTCTAGAATTAGGTGGAAAACCAATTGAAGAATATGCGCCCGATTTTTGGTTGATTTCTGATGAAGGTGGTGGAGAACCTATAGGTTTTGTTACATCCCCTTGGTATCACCCTGAAAAAAAACAAAATATAGCCATGGGTTATGTTCCATTTGATGGAACATTAAATGCTAATGGATTTCCAAAAGGAAAAGTAGGAACTAAATTTAAGGTACACTTACCTGAAAAATATTCTGAAACTCCAGGCAAACCTGTTGATGCTGTAGTGGTAGATATACCATTTAAAGAATCTTACAACGCAAATACAAGAGAAGTTGTAAAAGGTTAAATAACTATAAGGGAGGAGTTTAGCTCCTCCCTAATTAAAATGTTCGCACAATTTTTAGAAATTTTTTTTAAATCATTAAAATTAGATAAAAGCTTATACAGAGATAATAAATACTTTGGTGAGGCTGCAATCTATTTTGCTGGTCTTGTAATGATACTTGATGGTGTTGCGGGAGCAGTAGCAGCAAATTCAATTGTTAGAACATCAATTGGCATCTCAGGCTTGACAGCTCTTTTAACATGGTTTGTTTGGGCTATTTTTATTTTTGTAATTGGAGTAAAAATTTTTCCAGATAAAGGGAGTAAGGTTCCTTTTAAAAAGATTTTAATAGCTGTGGGATATGCTCATGCACCAGGTTTAATTAGGTTTTTTGCAGTAACACCTGACTTAGTTTTGCCAATTATTTTCCTTACTCAATTTTGGATTTTTGCATCTCTTATAATTTCTACAAAACAAATTTTGAATTTAAAATCTAACTTGAAATCATTTGGAATAGTATTTTTATCTTTTCTAATAATAGCTTTTCTATCTATAACATTCATAATTAATAGAATGAATTCAATTCCAATTAGTAATATTAGCTAAAAAGGAAAAACAGTTTTAGATGTTCTGCAAGATTTGCATATTTTAAAACCAGTAAGGAATAAATTTTGAGTTACACTTTCATCTTCTTTTTTACACTCTTCACAAATATCATTTAAATCTGCTTCTAAATTCTTATTTAATTCTGCATCATATTCTTTAGTCATTATCTGTTAATCCAGCTCCTGCTGTTCGTTCCCTCGATTTATCACTTTCATCTACGTAAGTTTTTAGCGATAAATTATAAATTTCAGACCAATCATCTTCGGTAAAACTGTTCTTATTATCTAAAAATTTTAAATGAATTTTATCTGATTTTTCCAATACTTCTCCTGTTAAATAGTTTGAATAAATAGACTCATTAAAATTAAATAAAAATTCTTTATCATCCATCTTTAAAAAAATTCTCTTACCAATAATTTCTGAAGTTCTGCTTACAAATGATAAAAATATAATTGGAAAAGCTATCTTATTTATTTCAATTTCATTGAATTTAGATATTGATGAAGATTGATCAAAAAAATTTAATCCAGATAATATAGGACAATAAAAAGTCTTTGGAGTATTTGAGGCCGATATTTCATCAATATTTTCAAAATTACTGATTTTAAAAATTTTGTAGTATTGGTTTAAATTTTTAAGACCTGGTAGTCCGAACATTTCTAGTAATCGAATATTTTTTCCAACCTCCTCTGATATTCCCCA
>CABZNY010000017.1 GCA_902527265.1 uncultured Pelagibacteraceae bacterium
AGAGTTCTAAATTTTTGCTTTCTACTTCCCTTTTTAAAATTATTATTGTTTTGATGTACCTCATTAGTGTTATGTGATATTGTCGATCTTGTTTTAATTTTTGCTGATAAGTTTAATCTATGAGCTTTACCAATTACCGCGTTTCGGCTTACTCCACCAATTATTTCTGCAATTTGACTTGCTGTCTGACCTTTACCCCAGAGATCTTTAAGTTTATTAACTTTTTCTTCTGTCCAGCCCATAATACTACATTTAGTATAATTAAATTTAATTACAACATCATCTTGAAACCATAATTAATACTCTATAACAAGCATTTTTTTATGTTTTTTAACAATTATCAAAAAAAAAGTTTATTAATAAATACTTATGGTTGAATTACAGAAAAAATATCAGATTGGTGCAAGAAGATTTGGAATTATAAACTGGGTAGGGACTTATTCATTATTTAAAAAAGAAGTTCTTAGATTTCTTACAGTATCCGGCCAAACTTTGTTTGGTCCAATACTTACTAGTATATTATTTTTAACAGTTATTTCTTTAGCGATTGGCGATCAAAGAGCTGATGTATTAGGAGTTACATACATAAAGTTTTTAGCTAGTGGTTTAATAATGATGCAAGTAATTCAACAAAGTTTTGCGCATTCAAGCTCCTCATTAATGATGGGTAAGATGATGGGTACAATTACTGATGTTGTCCATAGTCCTTTGTCATCATCAGAGGTAGTTTTTGCAATAACATTTGCTTCTGCTGCAAGAGGCTTGCTAATTGCATTGTCTTCAACTTTAATATTTATTTTTTTTATCGATTTATCCATTCAAAATTTACTTTTATGGTTTATATATTTGTTATTAGGTGGATTAGTGATGGGATCACTTGGGATTATAGTTGGCCTGTATGCTGATAAATTTGATCAAATGAGTACTGTTACAAATTTTATTATTGTACCATTAAGTTTTTTAAGTGGTACTTTTTACAGTATTGATAAATTACCTAATTTTTTAAAAGTTCTTAGTAATTATAATCCTTTTTTTCATATGATAGATGGATTTAGATATTCATTTATTGGTCAATTAGATGGATCGATAACATTTGGAATTACACTGCTAACTTTTTTAAGTTTGCTTATTACTTACCTTGCATACATTCTAGTACACAAAGGCTACAAAATTAAATCATAGTTTAAAATGAGCTCATTAGCCAAAAATTATAAAAGAAGAAACTTATCTTTCATTAAAGGTAAAGGATCTTTCTTGTATACAAAAAAAGGAATAAAGTTTTTAGATTTTGTACAAGGAATTGCTGTTAATTCTTTGGGTCATGCAAACCCAAATTTAGTAAAAGCAATAAATAAACAATCAAAAAAACTTTGGCACGTTTCTAATTCTTTTATTATTCCTGAGGGCGAAACATTAGCAAAAAAATTAACGAATAAAACTTTTGCAGACTCAGTAATTTTTCAAAATAGTGGTGCAGAAGCTACAGAGGCTTCTATAAAAGTTGCTAGAAGATATTTTTATTCTCTAGGTAAACCAAAAAAGAACAGAATTCTTTGTATTAAAAACTCATTTCATGGAAGAACTATTGCAGCAATAAATGCAAGTGGGTCAAAAAAAATGATAGAGGGATTTGGTCCAAAAGTAGGTGGATTTGATCACTTTAAATTTGGCAACCATGACGAACTGAAAAGAAAAATTTCAAGCAAAACTGCTGCTATAATGATTGAACCAATAATGGGTGAGGGTGGAATTAAGGTAATACCTACTTGGTGTTTAAGGGAAATTAGAAAGATTTGTAATAAAAAAAAAATTCTTCTAATTTTAGATGAAGTTCAGTGTGGAATTGGAAGATCAGGTAAGTTTTTTTCATATGAATATGCAAATATAAAACCTGACATAGTCCCAATAGCAAAAGGAATTGGAGGTGGATTTCCAATTGGTGCAGTGTTAATGACAAAAAAAGTTTCAAAGGCTATGGTTCCAGGCACACATGGATCTACTTTTGGTGGAAACCCTTTGGCAATGTCAGTTGGTAATGCTGTTATGGATGAAATTTTTAAAAAGGGCTTTCTTTCAAAAGTAAGAAGTAATTCAAAATATTTTATTAAAGAATTAAATAAAATTAAAAATAAATTTCCAAATATTATTAAAGAAATAAGAGGTATAGGATTAATTTTGGGAATACAATTACATAATGACCAGACAAAATTTATACAAAGTTTAATGAAGAACAAATTATTAACAATTAGAGCAGCTGAAAATGTTATAAGAATTTTGCCACCATTAAATGTTAATAAAAATGAAATAAATATAGCTTTAAAAATTATCAATAAAGTTTGTGAAGGGTATAAAAAATAATGAAAAACTTTCTTCATATTAGAGATATTCCCCTAATAGACTTGAAAAAAATTATCTCAGACGCAAAAAACAGAAAAGCTAAAAGAAAAAGATTAAATACACTTGATCCGGACAAAGACGAACCTTTAAAAGGTAAAATCCTTTTACAGATGTTTGAAAAATCAAGCCTTAGAACTAGACTAAGTTTTTATTTGGCTATTAAACAATTAGGTGGAGGATCTTTAACGTTAAGACCAGAGGAGTTACACCTAGGTATGGGTAGTGAAAGTATAGCAGATACATCTAAAATTTTATCAACTTATGGTAATGCTTTTATGCTGAGAACAGATTCGGATAAAAAATTAGATCAATTTAAAAAATATTCAAGTATACCAATAATTAATGGACTAAGTCCATCCTCTCATCCCACTCAGGTTTTGTCAGATATTTTTACTATTCAAGAAATTAAAAAGAAAAGTATTTCACAATTAAAACTATGTTGGATAGGAGATGCTAACAACAATATGATGAATAGCCTAATAGAAGCTTGTATAAAATTTTCTGTTTACCTAAATATTGCATGTCCTAAAAGCTATCAGCCAAATAAAAAGATTACTTCTTTGATTAAAAAACAAAAAGGAAAAATAAAAATTTTTAATAAAAAGGAAATAGCTATTAAAAATTGTGATGTCGTAATGACAGACAAAATCATTTCTTTAAACGATAAAGTGAATAAGAAAAAGAAACTTAAATCATTTAAAAATTTCAAACTTGATACAAAAGCTATGAATTTAGCCAAGAAAGATGCAATATTTTTACATTGTCTACCAAGAGGAAATGAAGTTACAGAAGAAGTATTTCTTGGGAAACAATCTAAAGTGTGGCAACAAGCTCTAAACAGAGTTTATGTTCAAAAGAGTATTTTATTATATTGTTTTGGCAAACTAAGGTAGTTGTAATGGACTATCAGCATTAGCATTCATATATAGAATTACTGAAGCTCTATCTTTCTCTTTTTTTAATCCTGCGAAAGCCATTTTGGTACCCTTTATATATGAAGCAGGTTTTATTAAAAAACTATTCATCTCTTGGAACGTCCAATCTTTTCCAAATGCCATCAAGGCTTTTGAATATTTGTAATCTTCCAGAGCACCCATATTCCTACCTAGTACATTATAAAGTGCTGGACCAATATTGTTTCTTCCACCCTTTTTAATCGAATGACATGCACTACATTTCTTAAAAACTTTCTTTCCATGATCAACACTTCCCATGGCTAATAGAGCAGATATATCAACTTCTTCAACAGCTGCAGAAGCTTTCGTGCCGTCTGTTTCAGCAAATTCAACTTTATAAGCTGATTGACTCGGCTTCTCTACGTAATAGATAATGTCTGAAATTTTAGTTATTCCAAATATAACAACAAAAATAACAACTATCGCCGCTATAATTTTATTAATTTCAAATGAGTCCATGATTTTTAATTATTATCCTCGTATAACATGTTAAACAAAAAAAAAACTAAATTTAAAATTAATTATTGCGTCTGAAAGACGCATAATACTTAGTTTATGAGCAATACAGTAATTTTAATCCCTTCAAGATTGGCTGCAACAAGGTTACCAAATAAACCTTTATTAAAAATCAATAATATTTCAATTATTAATCATGTTTACAAAATAGCAAAATCATCTCTTATTGGAGAAAGTTATGTTGCAACAGGTGATAAAGAAATTTTTGAAGAGGTCACTAAGCTTGGAGGAAAATGTATTCTAACCAAAAAAGATCATAAAACTGGAACTGACAGAATTTTTGAGGCTTATCAAGAGTTAAGAGATGACAATATTGAATATGTCATAAATCTTCAAGGAGATGAACCAATGCTTGATATTGAGGATGTCAACAATCTCCTCAAAAAAACTATTAAAAAAAAATCCAAAATTTCAACATTAGCTTGTCAAATTGAAGACGAAAAATTTTTCTTAAACAAAAATGTTGTAAAAGTAACCACAAAAGAGGAACTTCATCAAAACAATTTATCAATAGCAACATCATTCACAAGAGAAATTAAAAATACTCAAAAAAACATTTACCATCATGTTGGAATTTATATTTATAATGTTTCATATTTAGAAAAGTTCGTGCAATTAGAGCAAACTCAGAATGAAAAATCCCAAAAACTTGAACAATTAAGACTAATAGATAACAATATTGAAATAGACGTTGGATTAGCAAAAACTAAACCTATTGGTGTAGATACAGATGAAGATTATCTAGAAATAAAAAAAATTATGGAATATAAAAATTAAATTATGAAAATTGCTTATCAAGGTGTTGCAGGAAGCTACAGCGAAAGTTGTGCTAAAAAAATGTATCCAGAGAGTGAAACAATACCCTGCAAAACATTTGATGAATGCTTTGAAAGATCTAGTGAAGATAATTCAATTAAATCTTTAATTCCAGAGTCAAATAAAACTACCGGAAATATTGGTGTTGAGTATTTAATCTTTAAATACAGATTAAATATTTACGCAGAGCATTTTTTTCCAATTAATCATAATCTTTTAGGATTAAAAGGTTCAAATATAGAAGACATAAAAGATGTTTACTCACATGCACAAGCATTAAGCCAATCCTCAAGATTTATTAAGAAAAAAAAATTCATTGAAAATGTTAGAGCCGATACAGCTGGTTCAGCAAAATTTGTCTCAGAAACTAAAGATAAATCTAAAGGTGCTATAGCTTCTAGTCTAAGTGCAGAAATATATGGTCTTAAAATTCTACAAGAAAATGTCCAAGATGATAAAGATAACGTGACTAGATTTTTATTACTTGGTAAAGATATTTTTCAGCCAGATTTTTCTAATGATAATCATATAACATCAATATTATTTAAGTTGAAAAGTAAACCTGCTGCTCTTTACTCTGCACTGTCAGGATTTGCAATAAATGGAGTTAATATGAGCAAACTACAAAGTTTTCCCGAAAAGAACTCATTTTCCTCATATTTTTTTCTATGTGATATTGATGGGCATATAGAATCTCCTAAAATTAAAAACTCACTTGAGGAATTGGGTCTGCATTGTCAAGATATGCACGTTCTAGGTGTTTATAAATCTGATAAATTTAGACAAAAATAAATTTATAACTTTCTTGTAGAATAGAAATTTTTATTGATATAATAAAGTTGGAGGCCAGTCAGGTGGTGTTACCACAAATCCCCTAGGATCGAAAGATAGCAAGGGTAGTGAGTATTTTCCAGGTTGGTTGGTCTCCTTAAAAATGACAGAAAATTCGAAAGTACTAGCTTTAAAATATAGACCTCAAGTATTTGAGGATTTAATTGGCCAAGAGATTATTGCTGAAACAATAAAAAATTCAGTTATCTCAGATAAAGCTCCGAACGCATTTTTATTTACTGGTATTAGAGGTGTTGGAAAAACTACTTTTGCAAGAATAGTTGCCAAGGCATTAAATTGTGAGAATGGTGTTGAAAATCTTTGCAAAAAAGATTTTTGTGAAAATTGTAATTCAATTGTTAACTCAAATCATATTGATGTTTTAGAGATGGATGCTGCAAGCAAGACTGGTGTTGATGATGTAAGGGAGCTTATTGAATTTTCAAGATATGGACCAACAACTGCTAAATATAAAATATTTATTATTGATGAAGTTCATATGTTAAGCAAACAAGCATTTAATGCACTTTTAAAAACTCTTGAGGAACCACCAAAATATTTAAAATTTATTTTTGCAACTACCGAAATCAAAAAAATTCCTGTAACAGTAATATCGAGATGTCAACGTTTTGATCTCTCAAGAGTGAAATCTGAAGAGCTTTTTAATTATATAAAAATGATAAAAAATAAAGAAGGAGGCAAAGTTTCTGATGAGGCTTTAAAATTAATTGTTAAAATTTCAGAAGGATCTGTTAGAGATGCATTATCATTGTTAGATCGTGGACTTGTTGCCAATCAAAATGATGAGGAATTAAATCTAGATAAAGCACAAAGTATTTATGGATATTTTGATAAAAGTTCTCTTATAGAATTGATAAAAAACCTGTTTAGTGGTGATGAAAAAAAAGTGTTTGAGTTGTATAGAAAAATTTATGATTCTGGTGTAGATCCAAAAATTTTTTTGAATGATTTTCTTGAGGTTTTATATTATCTAAAAAATATAAATTTTATAAAATTAGATGGAAATAATTTTTCTTTGAATGATCAAGATTTTAGTAATCTTTCCTCAATATCTGAAAATTTAGACTCAAAGGACATAATCCTTTTTTGGCAATTTACACTTGATACAATGGAGGAAATTAACATAGTTTCAAATCCAAATTTATCAGTTGAAATGTTCCTCTTCAGATTAATGAGAATAAAAGGTTTAAAGGAGAAAGATGTTGAGGAAAGCTTTACTGGAAAAAATCCTGATACTTTAATTAATGAAACTGAAAAAAAAATTACAAGTAAAACAATTGATCAAATCAAAAATATTTCACAACAAGAAAAAATCGAACCAAATTTAAATAAAGATGAAGTAATAAATGAACTTAAAATAGGTTCATTTGAAAGTTTGATAAATCTATGCACGGAAAGGAAAGAAGCTAAGCTTAAATATGAGCTTGAAACTAATACAAATTTAGTTTCATTCTCTGAGGGTTTAATAGAAATATCTTTTAATGAAAACTTAGACAAAGACTTTATTAAAAATCTATCTAACAAGCTGTATGAATGGACATCCAAGAGATGGATTATCTCTCTATCAAAAAACCAAGGACAAATTTCAAAAAAAGAAAAAAATAAAATTGATGAGAAAAAAATATTTGATGATGTTAAAAAGTCTGAAGCATATAAAAAAGTGATAGAAGCATTTCCTGATGCAGAATTAATAAATGTTGAGTTAAAAGAGGACTAGAATGACAGATTTTTCAAAATTAATGGAAAAAGCTAAAGAAATTGAGAGCAAAATGAAAGAAAGCCAAGAAAACATTAAAAAGATCGAGGTTGAAGGTGTTTCTGGAGCTAATGATGTAAAGGTTACGTTGAATGGAGAGGGAACTATGATCTCAATTAAACTTAGTGAAAATGTTTTAAAAGAAGAAAAAGTAATACTAGAAGATCTGATAACTGCTGCTCATAATAACGCAAAATCGCAACTTAAATCAAAAACAGCAGAGGAAATTTCTAAGGCTTCAGGAAATTTTGGAATACCTGGATTTAAGTGGCCTTTATAATTTAAATGCAAAATATTCCTGAAATAGAAAATTTAATTAAGCTAATATCTAAATTACCAGGGCTAGGACCTAAGTCGGCAAAAAGAATGATTTTGAAAATGATTAATAATCGTCAAGAATTATTAAAACCACTGGCTCAGAACTTAAGTGAAGTATTTAAAAATGTCATTAGATGTAAAATTTGTGGAACTTTAAAATCAAATAATAGTCCATGTGATAATTGTGAAAATAAGAGTAAAAAATTTAATAAAATTTGTGTTGTAGAAAATATTTCAGACCAATGGGCAATAGAAAGTTCATCTATTTTTCAAGGCTACTATCATATTCTTGGAGGAACACTTTCAAATAATAATAGTCAAAATAAGGAAGACCTTCTAATCAATTCTCTAGTAGAAAGAATAAGTAGAGATAATATAGATGAGGTAATTTTGGCAACAAGTGCAACCGTGGAGGGCCAAACTACTGCATTTTATATTCAAGATACTCTTAAAAAAACAAACATTAAGATTTCAAAACTAGCGCAAGGTTTACCAGTAGGTGGGGAAATCGAAAATTTAGACGACGGCACTCTTATATCTGCTTTTAAAAATAGAAAAAAATTAGAGGCTTAATTAACTTTTTTTAATTAATCTGTTTAAGTGCAAGAGAGGTTCTGTATAGCCAGAAGGCTGTGACTTTCCATGAAAAATTAATTCACATGCTGCTTTAAAAGCAATAGATTTATCATACTCTGGTGACATACTTTCGTAGCTAGAGTCATGTTCATTCTGTTTATCTACAACTTTTGCCATTTTTTTTAAAATTTCAAGAACCTGTCTATTCGAACATAAGCCATGATGAAGCCAATTCGCGATATGTTGAGATGAAATTCTTAAAGTTGCTCTATCTTCCATTAATCCAATATCATTTATATCGGGAACTTTGGAACAACCTATGCCTTGGTCAATCCATCTGACTACATAACCCAAAATAGTTTGAGCAGAATTTGAAATTTCTGTATTAATTTCCTCAATAGACCAATTAGGACGATTTGCTATTGGAATAGTAAGAAGATCAGATAATTTTGATGGCTCTCTTTTTAATATTGCTTTTTGTTTTTCAAAAACATTTACTTCATGATAGTGCATAACGTGGAGTGCAGCAGCAGTTGGAGAGGGAACCCAAGCACAATTTGCGCCTGCATTTACATGTCCAATCTTTTGTTCCATCATTTCGTTCATTTTATCAGGCATGGCCCACATTCCTTTACCTATTTGAGCAACTCCTGAAAAACCACATTTTAAGCCTATATCTACGTTATTGTCCTCATAGGTTTTAATCCATTTGGACTCTTTCATATCTCCTTTTTTGATCATTGGTCCAGCTTCCATTGAAGTGTGCATTTCATCACCAGTTCTATCTAAAAATCCAGTGTTTATAAAAAATACTCTATCTTTAAGTGTCCTAATACATTCTTTAAGGTTTGCAGATGTTCTTCTTTCTTCATCCATAATTCCACACTTAATTGTATTTTTTTCTAATTTTAAAACTTCTTCGACTTTTGTAAAAATTAAATTAGCAAATTCTGTCTCCTCAGGCCCATGCATTTTTGGTTTTACAATATAAATTGACCCTTCTCTTGAATTACCTTTTCTTTTCAAATCATGAATACAAGCTGCTGAAGTTATAAAAGCATCCATTATTCCCTCAGGAACTTCTGATCCATCATTTAAAGTGATTGCAGGGTTTGTCATTAAGTGTCCAACGTTTCTCACAAGTAAAAGACTTCTTCCGTGAAGTTTTAACTTTTCACCATTCAATGAAGTGTAACTCCTATCTGGATTAAGTTTTCTTTCTAATTCTTTACCATTTTTCTCAAATATTGATTTTAAATTTCCTTTCATCAATCCTAGCCAATTTCTATAACAAGTTACTTTATCTTCAGCATCTACTGCAGCTACACTATCTTCATGGTCACAAATTGTTGATACAGCAGACTCAATTATAATATCGCTTATTCCAGCAGCATCTCTTGCAGCACTAAATGCTCTAGGATTAATAATTATTTCAAGATGAAGATTATTATTTTTTAAGATTATAGCATTTGGTTTGGCCGCATCCCCTCTATGACCAATAAACTTCTCTAAATCTAATAAATTATATTCTTTATTTTCTTTATATATTATGAGTTTTTTATCGTTTACTGCAAAACCAGTAATATCCTTCCAGTCAAGATCATTTATTGGAAAATATTTGTTCAAAAAGTTTCTAGTGTATTTAATTACTTCTTGTCCTCTTAAAGGATCATATTTTTCACTTCCACTTTCCTCAGACTCTATTATATTTGATCCATAAAGACTGTCATATAAGCTTACCCACCTTGCATTCGCAGCATTCAAGCTATATCTAGAGTTCATTATTGGAACAACTAATTGTGGCCCAGCTATATTAGATATTTCTTCATCTAAATTTTTAGTTGTTATTTTAAAATCTTCACCTTCTTTTTTTATATAACCTATTTCTTCCAAAAAATTTTTATATTTATTATAGTCAATCTCGTGATCTCTATTTTTTTTGTGCCACAGATCTATTTCTTGTTGTAATGTTTCTCTGATTTCGATTAATTTTTTATTTTTAGGCGCTAATTCATGCACCACTTTGTCAAAACCTTTCCAGAACTCTTCAGGACCAACATTAGTATCTAGTAAAAGCTCATTTTTGACAAAATCAGCTAGTTCTTTTGCTACAGATAAGTTGTGGATTTTGATGTATTGCTCTCTCATAAATTGAAAATCTTATAATAAATTGTCATTTTTGCGCAATCAAAATTACTTATTTTAACAATTTATTGCCTTTTTTGTTTATAATACATACTTTAAATGAAAAATTACCTAAATTTTGAGACAGATATTAAAAATCTTGAGGAGGAATTAGATAAACTAAAAGACCCTTATAATCAGGAAGGTTTATCTGAAGTCGATACTTCAAGAATAAGTAAAGTTGAAGAAGAAATAAATGAAAAGCTGGAGAAAATTTATTCTAACTTAGATCCATGGCAGACAGCATTAGTCGCTCGTCATGAAGATAGACCTAAAGCAAAATTTTTTGTTGAAAATCTTTTTGATGACTTTATCCAACTTTCTGGAGATAGATATTATGGTGAAGACAAAGCTGTTATAGCTGGTTTTGCAAAATTCGATGGCAAATCTGTTTTAGTAATTGGTCAAGAAAAGGGATCAGATCTTAATAAAAGAATTGATCACAATTTTGGAATGATGAGACCAGAGGGTTACAGAAAAACAATTAGACTTATGGAGTTAGCTAACAAATTTAAAATTCCAATTATTTCTATTGTAGATACTCCAGGAGCATATCCAGGAGTTGGCGCAGAGGAAAGAGGTCAAGCTGAAGCAATTGCAAAATCTATTGAATGCTCTATGAAGTTAACAGTACCTACAATTGCGATAATAATTGGAGAGGGCGGATCTGGAGGAGCAATTGCTTTAGCATCATCAAATAAAGTAATTATGCTTCAAAACGCAATATACTCTGTCATTTCCCCGGAAGGATGTGCCACCATTTTGTGGAGAGACCCAAAAAAAACTTTAGAAGCTGCAACTGCAATGAAAATGTCATCCAGTGATCTTTTAAAATTAAATATTATTGATGAAATAATTCCAGAGCCAGTTGGAGGCGCTCATCGAGATAAAGATCTAATATTGGATAATGTAAGAGAGTCATTAAAGAAAAATTTAGATTTTTTTGACACAATGGACAAAAATGAAATTCTTACTCATAGAAAAAATAAATTTTTGTCAATTGGAAGAAACAAAGGATTTACAACACAATCAAAAGATGGAAATGATATATCTATGAAGGCAAGTGTACTTGAAAATATTAATCAAAACTTTAAAAAGAATTCTAAAATTTATTATGGTGTATCTGCAGCAGTTTTATTAATATTATTTTTAAGTATTGTTTTATAAAGCTCCGTGGCAATGTTTATATTTCTTTCCAGATTTACAAGGGCAGAGTTCATTTCTTCCAATTTTTTTTGTTGAAAATTCGTTAAATTTTTTACTTAAATTCTCATTGCTTTGTTCTTCTTGGCTATTTTCTATGAGTTTTAGATTAAATAAAATTGTAATTAAATCATACTTAAGTTTACTTAATAAATTTTCAAAAAGTGTAAATGCCTCTTTCTTATATTCTACTAAAGGATCTCTTTGTCCATAAGATCTTAAACCAATGACTTGTCTTAATTGTTCTAAATATTGAATATGTAATTTCCAATTTTGATCAATTAGTTGTAAAAAAATTCTTTTTTCTATTTCGTTATATTGTTCCTCATTTAACATTTTTATTCTATCTTCCCTTGAACTTTTAAATTTATTTTTTATTTTTTCTTCAAAAGCCTTATTTTCAAGATTAACTAACTCGTTAATTTCAATTTCTTCAAATGATTTTCCAAATAAAGATTTTAATTGCATATTGATTTCATTTGATCCTGCATTGGCTAACTTTTTAGTTTTCTTAAGTTTCAAATCATCAATAATTTCATCTAGAAAATTTTCGGAATATTGTTTAGAGTCTTTATTTTCTATTACTTCATTTCTTTGTGAAAATATTACCTGCCGTTGATCGTTTAAAACATTGTCAAACTTCAAAAGAGTTTTTCTAATATCAAAATTTCTTGCCTCAACTTTTTGTTGTGCTCTTTCTAATGCTTTATTTATCCATGGATGGTCTATACTTTCTCCATCTTTAAGTCCGAGTTTTTCAAGTATATTATTCATAGACTCAGACCCAAATATTCTCATTAAATCATCTTCTAAACTTACATAGAATATAGAACTACCTTCATCACCTTGTCTGCCTGATCTTCCTCTTGCTTGATTATCTACTCTCCTACTTTCCATTCTTTCTGTACCAATGACAAACAATCCTCCCAATTTTTTTATCTCAGCTTTATCACTTTCATCCTGACCTCCCAATTTGATATCAACACCTCTTCCTGAAATACTCGTAGTTATAATTATTGAGTTTCTTCTTCCTGCATCTGCAATAATTTCAGCTTCTCTTTGGTGATTTTTCGCATTTAAAACTGTGTGTTTTATATTTTTTTTATCCAATAAATTTGAGAAGTGCTCTGATTTATTTATACTTGAAGTGAAGACCAATAATGGCTGCCCTTTTTTATTACATTCAACAATCTTACTGATTATTGCTTCATCTTTTTCTTTACTAGTTCTAAATATTTGATCATTCGAATCTTTTCTTATCATCTTCTTATTAGTAGGAATCGATACTACCGGTAGATTATAAATTTCAAAAAACTCTTCTGACTCTGTTAAGGCTGTACCAGTGCATCCGGCGATTTTTTTGTAAAGTTTAAAGAAATTTTGGTAGGTAATTGATGCTAGAGTTTGATTTTCAGCATTAATTGTTAAGTTTTCTTTTGCCTCTAGACTTTGATGAAGGCCATCACCAAACCTTCTACCTGGTAATTGTCTACCTGTTTGTTCATCAATTATTATTATTTGCCCATCTTTTACAATGTAATCTCTACCACTCTGAAAAAGATGGATGGCACGTAACGATTGATTAACTAAATGAACAATATGAAGATTTTCTGGATCATAAAAATTTTTATTTTTAAGTATTCCAGCATTAGAAAATATATTTTCAACATTATCCACACCTTTATTAGTTAATAAAATATTTCTATCTTTCTCATCTATTTCAAAATCCTCTTCTTTTAAATTTTTCACAAGTTTATCAATAGCTATATATTGATTAGTTTTATCTTCAGTTGCTCCTGAAATTATTAAAGGTGTTCTAGCCTCATCAATTAAACATGAATCAATTTCATCAACAATTGCATAATTATGTTCTCTCTGAACCATGGTCTCTTTAGAAAATTTCATATTATCTCTTAAATAATCGAAGCCCAATTCACTATTAGTAGAATAAGTTATATCTTTTGAATAATTTTCTTTTCTCTCCAAGTCATCTTGTCCAGTATTAATATATCCACAAGTTAAACCTAAAAAATTATAAATCTTGCCCATATTTTCGCTATCTCTCTTAGCCAAATAATCATTTACGGTTACAATATGGACACCTTTTTTTTCTAGAGCGTTAAGGAAAGCTGCAAGAGCTATAGTCAATGTTTTACCTTCTCCAGTTTTCATTTCTGCAATTTTGTTCTCATGGATTACAACACCACCAATTAGCTGAACATCAAAGTGTCTTTCATTTCTAATTCTTTTAGAGGCTTCCCTAACCATTGAGAAAGCTTCAGGCAACACGTCGTTTAGACTTTTACCATTTTTAATTTCTTTAATTAGCTGCTCGGTTTTTTTTGGGAACATTTCGTCAGATAAATTTTCTAAATCTTTTTCTAAAATATTAACTTTTTTGACTATTTGTTGAATTCTGCCTAGTTCCTTTTCATTTCCGCTTTTAATAAGCTTTGAAAATATATTAAGTGGGTTGAACATTTTGATATAAATTTAAATATTAGAAATATATAGTAATTAATTTATTATTTTAAATATCATGAAATTTAACATAAACAATTTTACAAAAACTAACAATCAAACCTCCAAAATTGTTGATTTTCAAGATTTAGATCATATTGATGGAGTTTCAATTTCTGCAGTAAGCGCTGGCTTATATAAATTTAAGAGAGATGAATTAGTTTTATTTTATTTTAGAGATGGTGCAAATTATGCCTCTGTCTATACTCAATCAAAGTTAATATCAGAAAATCTAAAATGGAATAAAAAAATTAAAGCAAAAAAAATTTTTGCATTATTAGTTAACACTAGAAATGCTAATGCATTAACAGGTTCAGATGGATATGATGCATTGAAGAAAATTTCTTTAGATTTATCCTCAAAATTAACCGAGATACAGAAAAGAGATGAAGATGCTCCTAAACAAATTTCTTCAAAAGAAATACTTTTTGGTTGTACAGGTACTATAGGAGAGAAATTTCCATTAGAAAAAATTAAAAGTTCACTACCAGAATTAGTTCAGAAAATAAAATATACGCAAAATAAATTAATCTGGATGAAAGCTGCAATGGGCATGATTACGACAGATTTAAAACCCAAAGTATCAATGGCTGAAACAAAAATTGGTTCGTCAACAATAAAAATTTATGGAATTGCAAAAGGTTCAGGTATGATCTATCCAAATATGGCAACAACATTGGGTTATATATTTACTGATGCAACTTTATCCTCATCAGTTTTAAATGATGTCTTAAAAAACAATATAAAGACAACATTCAACGCAATTTCATGTGATGGTGACACAAGTACAAATGACATGGTTTCTATATTTTCAACAAGCAAAGTTAATCATTCAGAAATTAAAAAATATAGTGATAGTAAACTTAAAAATTTTAACAAGGCAGTTCATGACGTTTTGTTGAATTTAGCTAAGCAAGTTGTTGCTGATGGAGAAGGAGCTTCTAAATTTATTTCTATTAATTGTATTAATTGCAGAACTGAAAAAGATGCAAAAAACATATCTTTTAAAATTGCAAACTCATTATTAGTTAAGACAGCAATTGCGGGAGAAGATCCAAACTGGGGGAGAGTAGCTATGGCAATTGGAAACAGTGACTCTAAAATTAATGAACAAAAATTATCTATTTCTTTTGGACCGTATAAAATTTATCACAAGGGATCTCTATACAAATCCTACGACGAAGAAAAAGTTATGGAATACATGAAAGGTAAGTCAATTGAAATAGAAGTTGATATTGGTCAAGGGATTAAAAAATTTAAATCGTACACTATGGATTTAACAAAAAAATATATAGAAATTAACGCTGATTATAGGACTTAACTATATTGAAATTTCATAGATCAATATTTAAATACTAGTCATGATTAAGTATTTGTTAAAATGTAAAGATTGTAAACAAGAATTTGAAAGCTGGTTTAGTACCTCTAGTGAATACGATAGGTTGCTAAAATTAAAACTTTTAAATTGCCAATCCTGTGAGTCGATAAATATTGAAAAGTCCCTTATGTCTCCTAATTTATTGAACACTAAAAAAAAGGAAAATTTAAAAGAAATAAAAAAATATAAAGATGTTAGAAAAAAACTTTCCGATTACAAAAAATTTGTAAAAGATAATTTTGAGTATGTGGGAGAAAATTTTACCTATAAGGCAAGATCAATTCATTATGACAAAAAGAAACCAAAAAAAGGTATTTATGGAAGTGCTTCACTTAAAGATGTTAAGGAATTAAGAGAAGAAGGAATAGATACTGACATTATACCCTGGATTGACGACGATAAAAATTAAACTTTTTTGAATTCTGAAATATAATTTACGGATTTGTCAGAAGTAACAGACCATTTATTTAAGATAGGATTAAAAGTCATTCCATCAATTTTTTTTAATTTTAATGAATTTTTTTTACAAATATCTGTTAAATACTCTGGTTTAACAAATTTCTCCCAATCGTGAGTACCTATTGGAAGCCACTTTAAAACATATTCTGCTCCCACAATCGCAAATAAATATGATTTAAGTGTTTTGTTTAAAGTAGCAATGAACATCAAACCTGATTTTTTTAAAAACTTTGAACTTTCTTTAATGAAAAAATCAACATCTTCAACATGTTCAACAATTTCCATATTCAAAATAATATCAAATCTTTTCTTAATTTTTAAATTTTCTGGAGAGGAATTATAATATTTAATTTTGAGTTTACTTTTTTTTAAATGGTACTTAGCAACTTGTATATTTTTAAAAGAAGCATCTATACCAACAACATCTGCTCCAAGTCTAGCCATGGGCTCTGAAAGTAATCCACCACCACATCCGATATCCAAAATACTTAAGCCTTTAAATGGCTGATGTTCTTTTTTAATTTTAAACTCAGATAAAATTGTATCTCTTATGTATTTTATTCTGATAGGGTTAAATTTATGTAATGGCTTAAATTTTCCATTAGGATCCCACCATTCCTCGGCTATTTTTGAAAATTTTTCTATTTCTTTTTTATTTATTGTGTTATTTTTCATTGTTTATTGACATTACAATCAAGATGTATTTTATCAATATATTTTAATTTATATTAAAAAAAATTATCAATGAAAATAATTGTATTAAAATTTGGGGGTACTTCAGTTGGTACAACTGATAGAATTAAAAAAGTTGCGAAAATTATTACTAAATATAAAAAAAAGTATAATGTAATTGTACTTTCCTCTGCAATGAGTGGTGTGACAAATAATTTAATTAATTTATCCAAAAAAATTAGCAAAAATTTTTCAGATTCCGAATACGATGTTTTAGTTTCATCAGGAGAACAAGTGTCCTGTGCGTTAATTTCAGGAGAATTGATTAATAAAGGTTTCAATTCAAGATCTTGGATGTCATGGCAAATCCCTATTTACACAGAGGGAAAATACAAATTTTCAAGAATTAATAAAATTAACAAAAGTCAAATTGTGAGTTATTTAAAAAAAGGAGGAATCCCCATAATCACAGGATTTCAAGGTATTAATAAAAAAAATAGAATAACCACTATTGGCAGGGGTGGCACAGATGCAAGCGCAATTATGTTTGCTAAGTTTTTCAATGCTGAAAAATGTATAATATATACAGATGTGGATGGTGTTTATTCTACAGATCCAAATAAACTTAAGTCAGCTAAAAAAATAAAAGTTATTTCTTATGAGGAAATGCTAGAAATGGCCTCTCTTGGTGCTAAAGTTATGCAACCTCACTCAATTCAAGATGCAAGGTTGAATAGGGTAGATATAGAGGTGAGATCTTCTTTTACAGATAATGAAGGCACTCTAATAACAAAAAGAAGAAATATAATAAATAATAAGATTATAACTGGTATTTCAAATACAACTAATGATGCCAAAGTTACTCTTTTGGGTGTAAGAGACAAGCCTGGTATTGCAGCATCAATTTTTAAACCGCTATCCGAAAATTCAATAAATGTAGATATGGTAGTTCAAAACATTTCTGCTAATGGAAAAGAAACTGACTTAACTTTCACAATTAAATCAGATGATTTAATCAAAACAAAAAAAATTATTTTACAAAATCAAAAAATAAATTTTAGAGATTTGATGTTTGACAAAAATGTTTCAAAAGTATCAATAATTGGAGTAGGAATGGTTACTACTCCTGGAGTAACTTATAGAATGTTTCAGTCACTTGCTAAGCAAAAAATAAACATTCAAGTAATATCTACTTCGGAAATAAAAATTTCTGTTTTGATTAATAAAAAGAATGTTAGAAAAGCAATATCTTCTTTGCACAAAGAATTTAAATTAAATAATTAATTTATGAATATTAGACCATTTAGGGAAATTAAAAGAAGAAAAACAAAAGAAATTAATGTTGGTCATATTAAAGTTGGAGGAGATAATCCAATTTCTGTTCAATCAATGACTAATACATTAACTAAAGATGTTAAAGAAACTGTAAAACAAATCGAACAAATTGAAGAAGCAGGAGCCGATATCGTAAGGGTATCATGTCCAGATGAAGACTCAACGAAAGCACTTAAAGATATTGTTAAAAATACTTCTATTCCAATAGTTGCTGATATACATTTTCACTTCAAAAGAGCAATAGAGGCGGCAGAGAGTGGAGCTGCTTGTCTAAGAATTAACCCAGGAAATATTGGAGATAAAAAAAAAATTAAAGAAGTAATTTCTGCTGCAAAAAATAACAATTGTTCAATTAGAATTGGTGTTAATGCCGGATCTCTAGAAAAAGACTTGTTAGAAAAATATAAAGAACCTTGTCCAGAAGCTTTAGTAGAGAGTGCATTAAGAAATATAAGTATTGTTGAAGACTTTGACTTTAACGAATTTAAAGTAAGCGTTAAATCCTCTGATGTATTTTTGTCTATTGAAGCTTACAGACAACTTTCTAAGGTTACTGATTATCCATTACACTTAGGTATCACCGAGGCAGGAACATTTTTACCGGGTAGTATAAAATCTTCTATTGGTTTTGGATCACTTCTAATGAGTGGTATTGGGGATACCTTAAGAGTTTCTTTATCTGATGATCCGGTAGAGGAGATAAAAGTAGGAAATGAAATACTTAAATCACTTAATTTACGAAACAGAGGGGTAAAAATTATTTCCTGTCCATCCTGTGCTAGACAAGCTTTTAATGTGATCGAAACTGTAAAAAAGTTAGAGGATAGATTATCCCATATAAAAACTCCTATTTCTTTATCTATAATTGGATGTGTAGTAAATGGACCTGGTGAGGCAGCGCAAACAGATATAGGCATTACTGGTGGAGGAAAGGGCAATAACATGCTTTATTTAAATGGATTTGAAAGTAAAAAAATATCAAGTGATGAGATGATTTCCAAGGTTGTACAATTGGTTGAAGAAAAAGCAGAAGAAATCGAAAAAGCCAAATAATGGTACCTTTATCAAAAGTTCAAGATTTAATTTCAAAGCATTCCAAATTGGAAAAAGAACTATCCTCTCAAGAAATTGATAAAAAATCTTTTGCAGAAAAGTCAAAAGAATACTCTGACTTAAGTGAAATTATTAAAGAAGCAGTTTCTTATTTTAATTTTCAGAAAAACAAAGATGAACTGGAAAATTTAATTAATGATAATGAAACAGACAAAGATATGAAGAATTTAGCTACAAGTGAATTGAATGAGCTTGTAAAAAATAATGAAAATGATGAAAAAAAAATAAAATTATTTTTGTTACCAAAAGATGAAGCTGATTCAAAAAATGCAATCATAGAAATAAGAGCTGGAACAGGAGGATTAGAAGCTAGTTTATTTGCATCTGATTTATTTAAAATGTATGAAAAAGTAAGTCACAAAAAAAAATGGCTAATAGAGGTTATATCTATTTCTAAAAGTGATGCTGGTGGATTAAAAGAAGTTATAGCGTCAATAAAAGGTAAAAATATTTATTCTTCATTAAAATATGAAAGTGGTGTTCATAGAGTTCAAAGAGTTCCTGATACCGAAACCCAAGGTAGAGTTCATACATCTGCCGCCACAGTTGCAGTAATGCCAGAAGCTGAGGAGGTTGATGTAAAAATAGAGGAAAAGGATTTAAGAATTGATGTGTTTAGAAGTAGTGGTCCTGGAGGTCAAAGTGTAAATACAACAGACTCTGCGGTAAGGATTACTCACATTCCTACTGGGATAGTTGTTAGCCAACAAGATGAAAAATCGCAAATAAGAAACAAAGAAAAAGGTCTAAAAATTCTTAGATCAAGAATTTATGAGTTAGAAAGACAAAAAAGAGATGAGGAAAGATCAAAAGACAGAAAAAGTAAAATTGGAACCGGAGATAGATCTGAAAGGATTAGAACATACAATTTTCCTCAAGGAAGAGTAACTGATCATAGAATTAATTTAACTTTACATAAACTATCTGAATTTATGGAGGGAGAAATATTTGATGAGATGATAGAAAACTTGGTTATACAAGCTCAAGAAAATGAACTTAGCATTATATAAATATGATCTATAGTGAAATCATAAAAAATGGGTGTAATTTTTTAAAAAAACATAAAATTAAAAATCCATATCTGGATACTGAATTAATCTTATCAAAAGTAACAAACAAAAAAAGAGAAGAAATATTACTGAATGTTAATAATAAATTAAACAACAAAGATATTACGAAATTTAACAAATATTTATTTAGGAGATATGAAAAAGAACCAATGGCCTATATTCTTGGTTATAAACATTTTTGGAAATCCAAATTCTTAATTAACAAATCTGTTTTGATTCCAAGGCCAGATACTGAACTAATTATCGAAGAAACCTTAAAGTATTTACCAAAAGAGAAGTCAAAAAAAATTTTAGATGTTGGAACAGGATCAGGTTGCATAATTGTTTCTCTGTTAAAAGAGAGACCAAAATGCTCAGCAACAGCAATAGACATATCTAAAAATGCAATAAATGTTGCAAAAACTAATGCAAAATTACATCAATTAGAAAATAAAATTAATTTTATTAATATCGATATTGACAAATATAAATCTAATAACTATGATTTAATAATATCTAATCCTCCATACATAAATAGTATTGAATTGAACAGATTAGATGATGATATAAAATTCCATGAACCTATGCTTGCATTATCAGGAGGTTCTGATGGGTTTAGAGATTTAAGAAAAGTAATTAAGAAAAGTAAAAAATTGTTAAAAATAAATGCAAAATTAATACTTGAAATTGGACATACGCAAAAAAATCAATGTTTAAAAATATTGAGAGAAAATGGCTACTTTATTAATAAAATATCTAAAGATTTATGTGGAAAATACAGATGTATAGTCAGTACTAAACTAAAATAATGAGTAATTTCAAAAATAATAATAGAAGAGGTAGGTTTAAACCAAACGGGGATAGAGGTTTTAGAAGAAACGGGAATGGACATAAGCCTAATGGAGAATTTGGTAATGTATCTGCATTTAAAAGAAGACACCCGGGAAAAAATAATCAAAATGCTGCAAAGCTTGTTGAGAAATACAATGATTTAGCTAGAGAAGCCTTATCAAATGGTGATAAAATTTTATCTGAAAACTATTTACAACATTCAGAGCACTTTTCTCGAATTCTTATATCTCAGGAAAATTCAAGAATCCATAACGCAAATGAGTCTGAAGTCAACGTTAGCAATCAGATTAAAGTTGAGACCAAAAATCAAGAAACAGAAGATACGACTTCAAAATAAATTACATTTTAGATATTAGATTAGATTTAAGAACATCAATTTTAATCTTATTTACCTCAAATATTTTACGTTGATTACCCATTAGTATCTTTCCTGATGGCAGCTTAAGTTTTTGTGAATTTATTTTTTTTCCATTTTCAATAACTTCATAATGTAAGTGAGGACCAGTAGAAAGACCTGTTGAACCAACATAGCCAATAATTTGACCTTGTTTTACTCTAGCACCTTTCTTTATACCCCTACCAAACTTTGACATATGTGCATAAACAGTTTGATAAACTCTATTATGTTTTATTTTTACACAATTTCCCCCCCCACCACACCATTGGGCTCTGACTACCAAACCATCTCCTGATGCAAGTATTGGTGTACCAGTTGGTGCAGCAAAATCAGTTCCAGTATGCATTTTTGTAAAACCTAAAATAGGATGCTTCCTTTTTCCAAATGAAGAAGATAATCTAGCCCCATTTATTGGTGTCTTCATCAAAGTTTTTTTCATACTTTTTCCACTCTCATCAAAATAATCAATCTTATTTTTCTCATACTCGTGTCTATAAAGTTTAAGGTCTTGATTTTGTAAATTTAAATTAGAAAAAATTATATTACCTGTTTCAATTACCTTTCCATCTTTATTTAAAAATTCCTCATAGATAATTTGAAAACTATCATTTTTCCAAATATCTCTTTGAAAATCCACTTGAAAACCATATAACCTTGCAAATTCAATAATAATGTTTGGCATTATTTTTAATCCTAAAGCTGTTTGATACAAGCTGTTAGTAATTATACTCTCTTTATATTTAATGATTTTGGTAAGCTCTTTTTCTAATATTTTCGAATAAAAAATATTTTTTTCATAATCCCTTGTATAATTTAGTTCCTTTTTTTTGTTAATCTCAATTATAAAGTTTTCTATCTTTGGGTTATCTTTTTTATCTATCTTAAAATAAATTTTTTGACTAGGTCTAAGTATTTTTATTTTTTTATTTTTTTTTACTGTTTCAAG
>CABZNY010000018.1 GCA_902527265.1 uncultured Pelagibacteraceae bacterium
AAATTAGCAAATTCTAATGATTTTCAAAAATTTAAGTTTACATTTATTATTGGAACAAATAATCAGTATTACAATTATTTTATGAATTATAAGAAAATAGGCAATATTAAATTTTTAAATATAATGAAAAATTTTCCTAAATTATTGTATGAACATCAGTTTATTTTGTGTTCTGGAGGTAGCACAATATGGGAAGCATTATACTTAAATAAAAAACCCTTAGTAATTAATACATCTATCAGACAATTTCAAAATTCAAAAAACTTAAGCAAAGATAGATTTATAAAATTATTTGAAAGAAAAATTACAATTTATAACATTAAAAAATTTTTACTGAGTGAATTTAAATTAGACAATACACATTTTAAAAGAAAAAAAAGAATAGTTGATGGATATGGTTTGAATAGGATCGTAAAAGTAATTTTAGATGAAAAAAAGAGATAAAATAATTATTATAGGAGCTGGGAGATCTTTAGAGGAGATTTTTCCAATTTTAAAATCATTAAAAAATAATTTTATTGTCAAAGCTATTTATGACGATAACAAAAAATATTATAATCAAAAATACTTTGGAATTCCTTACAAAATAGGAATAGAAAATGCTAGGTCTGAGAAAAATTCTAAATTTATTTTTGCTATTGGTTCATATAATAATAAAAATGTAAGATCAAAAATATTTAAAAAATTAGATATAAATAAAGAGTTGTTTCCAAATATAATTGATCCATCAGTAAAAATTGGTAACAAAACTAAATTTGGATATGGAAATATATTGTATCCAAATTCCATTATTTGTTCTAATTCCAGGATACAGAATTTTTGTCATTTAACTTACTCAGTAATTATAGCACACGACGTTGTAATTGGTTCATATACAACAATAGGCTCAAGATCTACTGTTCTAAATAACACCAAAATAAAAGATCACGTTTTCATAGGTGCACATGTATTAGTTGGTGAAAATCTTAATATAGGTTCCAAGGCTTCTTTATTACTAGGATCAAGTATAATTAGAGATTGTGAGCCAAAAAAATTTTATTTTGGTAATCCAGCAAATGAAGTAAACATTTAATGAGTAAAATTTACGATAATGTTTTAGAAAAAATTTCAAACTCTAGAAAAGTATTTGTTCCTAATTTAACATCTAAACTTAGTTTTTTAGCAGCATGCGAAAACTTACAAAAAGATGCAAAGTTTTTAGATTTGGGTTGTGGAAATGGTATTTTAGGAATTGCGCTTTATAAATCAAAAAAAATTAATAAAATTTTTTCATCAGATGTATCTAATTTTGCAGTCAATAACGCTAAAAAAAATTATAAAAAATTTAAAATAAAAAATGAAATTAAAGTTGGGAACCTTTTTGAGCCGTGGAAAGGTAGAAAATTTGATTATATTCTCAATGATGTATCAGCAATATCTTCTTTAGTTGCTAACAGATCAAAATGGTTTAATAACAATATCCCATGTAAGGCAGGTAAAGATGGCACAAATTTAACAATACAGATTTTAAAAAAATCTAAATCATTTTTAAATGCTGATGGAAAATTACAAATTCCAATTTTGAGCCTATCTAATAAAAAAAAAATTATTTATGCCGCAAAAAAAAATTTCAATAAAGTAAAAAGTTCATTTTCTCAAAAATGGTTTCTTCCGAATGAAATGATGAAAATAAAAAAAAATCTTGAAAGTTATAAAATTAAGGGATATATAAATTACGACTATAAATTTAATAAGATCATTTGCGAAACTGAAATTATAATCTGTGAAAAGCCAAAATGAAAATAGATGATCTAAAGAAAATAATTAAAAAGAATACAAAATCAAAAAATATTGACAAAATAGAATGGGATTCTCTTGCTCATCTTAGTATTCTAATGGATCTAGAAAAAGAAATACCCAACAAAATAAATAAAATTTCGAATCTTTCAGATGCAACTAACTTCAAAAAACTATCAAAACTTCTAAAAGATAAAAAATTAATTAAAAAATAATTAAATGATTTTTGGTGAATACGTACTTGGAAATATCAAGCTCAAACTTGAAAAAAGAAAAAATTTCGAAAAATTTTTTTCTTCGACTGGAATAAAAACTGTTTATAAATCTAACATTAACGAAAATACATATTCTTTATCTAAAAAAGTTTTGAATAAAGTAAAAAAGAAAGTTAAATTATCAAAAATAGAAAGTTTATTTTTTATTTCACAAAGCCCATATTCAACAATTCCTCCAACATCTTCATTATTACATAGAGATTATAATTTTCCGATGAAATGTTTTACACTTGATTTAATCCAAGGATGCTCATCTTTTCCATACGCTTTCTTTTTAGCAAATAGGTACTTAAATGAAAAAATATTCAAAAATTGTTTAATTTTGTCTAGTGAAACCTATAGAGATTATATTGTAAAAAAAAATCGTAGTTGTGATCCAATTTTTAGTGATGCAGCATCAGCGATCTACATTGATAACAAAACAAAAATAGACGTATTAGCAGAAACATATTTAACTGACGGAATGGGTTCGAAAAATCTAATAAAGACCAAAAATAAACTTTTTATGAATGGTCCAGCTATATTTTTTTTTACAAAAAAACATGTTCCTTTAGCTGTTAATGACTTATTGCAAAAATCAAAGTTGAATATTTCTGAAATCGATTATTTCTATTTCCATCAAGCAAGTAAACTTGTAATTGATAATTTAAAATCAATATTAAAAATACCAGATTCAAAAGTGCACTATAATTTAGAAAATATAGGAAATACAGTGTCTTCTACTATACCAATAATGATGGCAAATGATTTAAAAAATAAAAAGGTAAAAAAAAACAAAAATATTTTAATAATTGGTTTTGGAGTTGGTTACTCTCTTTCAGGAGGTATTTTTAAATTTGTTTGAATATAAAAATATATTAATTACTGGCACATCTAGAGGAATAGGAAAAGATTTAGCTAAGATATATCTAAAAAAAGGCCACATAGTTTTTGGATGTTCTAGGAAAAACTCTAATTTAAAACATAAAAATTATAATCATAAAAAACTAAACTTAAATAACGAAAAAAATCTGGAAAGCTGGCTTAAAAATTTAAAAAAAAAAAAAATTTTATTTGACATAGTTGTCTTAAACGCAGGAACTATAGATAGGTCTTTTTTAATTGAACAAAAAAATAAATTAATCAAAAACTTAATAGGTATTAATCTTTATTCAAATATTGTACTAATAAAAAGTTTATTTAATTTGTCAATTCTTAACCAAAATAGTTCAATTATTTTTTTTTCATCAATTTCTACAATTTTTAAAAACCCAGGCACAGCCATTTATAGTGCTCTAAAAAAAGCAATGGAAACTATTATAAAAATATTAGCAAAAGAACTTAAGTACACCAGTATAAAATTTATGATATTTAAAATAACATATATTCAAAGCCAAATGTCTAAAAATTTAAATTATAAATATTTAAATGAATTAAAATCTAAAGTAAAAATTAATAATCTAAAAAATACAATGTCTATCTACAAAAAGATCGATGAATATTCAAAAAAAAATAAAATGAAAAAAATTTCAATATTTCAAGACCAATTAATAAAATGAAAAAAATTTTTTCACTAAAAAAAATATTAAAGAAGAAAATATTTATTATTGCTGAAATTGGAATTAATCATAATGGAAGTTTTAAAAAATGTAAAAAATTAATAAAACTTGCTGCTAATTGTGGTGCAGATGCTGTAAAAATACAAACTATAAATCCAGATGAGAGCTATCATACTTCTTCAAAGTCATATGATATTTTTAAAAATAAAGATTTTACTTTAAAAGAACTTATAGAGTTAAAAAAGTTTGCAACAAAAGAAAAAATTATTTTTTTTTCTACCCCTGGTGACATATCTAGCTTAAAAAAAATAATTAAAGCAAATTTTAATTTAGTGAAAGTATCATCAGGATTATTAACAAATATTCCACTTATAAATGAAATAGCTAAGTGTAAAAAACCAATAATTATATCTACAGGAATGTCAAAAGAATTAGATATTGATTACACAGTAAGCAAATTGAAAAAAAATGAATTCTATATTTTAAAGTGTACATCTATTTACCCAGCAAATGATATTGATCTAAACTTAAACTCAATTAATTATTTAAGTAAAAAATACAATGTCATTTGTGGGTTCTCCGATCATACTAAGGATGCTTTAGCATCAATAGCAGCTGCCTCAAAAGGTGCTAGAATAATTGAAAAACATTTTAAAATGTCAAAATTTGATAAATGTCCAGATGAAAAAATTTCAATGGATCCTAAAAATTTTAAAAAAATGTGTTATCAAATTCGAAGAGTTGAAAAGATGTTAGGTAATAAAAATTTTCAATCAACAAAAAAAGAGTTAAAATTGAGAAAAAAAAATTATAGATATATCTTTTCAGCAAAAGATTTATATCCTGGGGACACTTTAAATCTAAAAAATATTAATTTTAAAAGATCAAATTTAAAACAAAAAAAAATTGAACCAAAAAATTTTAATCTTATTTTGAAAAAAAAAGTAAAAAAATTTATCAAATCAGATACACCAATTATGATGAGAAGCTTACATGTTAAATAAAATTTTAATTACGTCGATTGGGGGAGGGCTAGGAGCAGAATTAATAAAAAGAATTAAAAAACAGTCTAAATTTAAAAATTTAAAAATTTATGGTGTAGATATGCACGAAAAATTGGCAGGAAAATTTTTTGTAGATGAATTCTTTTTAGTACCAAACCCTTTAAGTAAAAATTATATAAAAAAAATTATAAATATTATTAAAAAAAAAAAAATTAACTTAATTCTACCTGGATCTGACTTTGAAGCATTGAGTTTGAGCAAAAATAGAGATCTCTTCGAAACAAAAAAATGTTTCCTAGCAAGCATAGATTACCAAATTTTAAAAAATTTTTCAGATAAAGAAAGTACTTATAGAATGCTTAAAAAAAACAATCTTCCATGCGCAGAATTTGATGTTTTAAAAAATAAAATCAACTTATCAAAAATAATTAAAAAATATTGTAAGAATGATTTTGTGATAAAACCTTCTGTATCTATAGGTGGTAGAAACGTAACTATTTTTAGAAATGATATAAAAAAGATAAAAGAGTATAATGATGGAAAAGAACTACATATACCTATTGATCTTCTTAATATTAAAGAGATTGAAAAAAAGTATAGAAATAAATATCCAATAATTATTTCAGAGAGATTATTTCCACCCACGTACGATATTGATATGTTGGCTTATAAAGGAAAATTAATAAATGTGGTAGGAAGAAGAAGGTTAAATCCACAAGTTCCAAACGATGGTCATATAATTTCTAAAGAGAAAAAAATATCAGATATAGGAAAAAAAATAATAAAAAAATTTAATTTATCTTGGTTATATGATTGTGATTGTATGACAGATAAGAAAGGAAATATTAAAATTATAGAAATAAATCCTAGAATGAGTGGAAGTTTAGCAACTTCAATTGCTGCTGGCTTTCCTCTAATTGATAACTTGTTAAGAATTATTAATAATAAGAAATTAATTAATTTTAATATAAAAAAAGATATTACTATTATACCATATAAGACCTTATATAAAAAATAATGAAAAAAAAAATTTTACTTATTGAATCAACTGCATTAGACAAAAAAAAAATTAATTTCATAAAGAAAAAATTTAAAAATCTTAATTTTTCAGTTTCTAGCACAAATAAAAAAGAAATTATAAAAAAAATAAATAATGTTCATGCTTTAATTAATCCTCCAAGAAATGTTATAGATAATTTATTTTTAATTAATTGCAATAAACTAAAATGGATACATGTTGGAGGTGCTGGTATAGAAGACTTTTTAAAAAGAGACTTTATAAAAAAAAAAATAATTTTAACAAATGGAAAAATTTTACAAGGACCCAGTGTAGCAGATCATGCTATTTCATTATTACTAGCTTTAACACGAAATCTTAATTATCATATAAAAAAAATAAAAAATATTCCAAGACCAGTTGAATTATATAAAAAAAGTGTTTTAATATTTGGAACTGGTGGTATTGGAAGTCTTGTTGCTGAAAGATTAAATTCTTTTGGCATGAATGTCTATGGGATAGATAACGAATTGGTCAGCCTTAATGCTTATTATAAAAAATTATTAGTATTTGAAGAATTGGGTTCAATAATTGGAAAAGTTGACATTTTGATTTGTTGCGCACCTTTTACAAAAAAAACGAGAGACATATTTAATAAAAGGTTGTTTTCAAAAATGAGAAAAAACTCATATTTTATTAATGTTTCAAGAGGTACATTAGTTGACACTAAAGACCTCATATATTTTTTAAAAAAAAATCATTTTAAAGGTATAGGACTTGACGTTACTAATCCTGAACCTTTAATAAAATCCAATATTTTAAATATTCACCCAAATGTTATAGTTACCCCACATGTTGCTGGACCATCTGACTTTAATCGAGAAAGAAGTTTTCAACTAGTTTTGAAAAATCTTAAAAGATTTTCAAAAAATCTCTCATTATTAAATGAAGTAGATTTGCAAAAAGGTTACTAAATGATTGGACAAAAAAGTGTTGCTATAAATTATCACAAAGCAATTAAAATGGGTTCAAAAAAAGATTATCCCTCACTTGAACTTGTAAGATTAGATAGTATTTTTTTTAAAGGTAAAAAGGGTGATAAAATTTTAGAAATAGGAATTGGTAGTGGTTGCAACACGGTTTATTTGGCACAAAAAGGATATAAAGTAACAGGAATAGATATAGCAAAAAGTTCAAAAATTATAACTGAAAAAAAACTCAAAAAAAAAAGAATTAGTAATAAAAATTTTCAAATTAAGATTCTAAAATATAATTATAAAACATTACCATTTAAAAGTAATTACTTTGATCATGTAGTTTGTATGAGTGTTCTGTCTCTCTTAGGTTCAAAAACCAAAATAGAAAAGCTGCTGATGGAGTTAAACAGAGTAATGAAGCCATCGGGTAAAATTATATTAGACATTAATGATGCTAATTCAGAATTCTCTGGAAAAAATAAAAAATTAAAAAAAGATACATATTTATTTGAAGGAGGAATGCAGAATTTTATTTGTTATTGTCCTAATAAGTTAAGTACATTCGTAAATATTGTAAAAAAATCATTTAAAGTTGTTGATAAAGGTTTTGCAGGTTTTAAACTTTTTAAAAGAAGAATAAATGAGTGGATAGTTTGTGCCCAAAAATAAAATTTTAATAACTGGTAGCGCAGGATTTATAGGATTTCATTTATCAAAATATTTTTTAGATAAGAAATTTGAAGTTGTTGGGATAGATAATTTAAATAATTATTACGATAAAAAATTAAAATTAAAAAGAAATTCTATTTTAAGAAAACATAAAAAATATAAATTTTATAGAACTGATATTAAAAATAAAAAAAAAATATTTGAAATTTTTAAAAACAATAAATTCAAATTAGTTATAAATCTAGCAGCTCAAGCAGGGGTGCAATATTCAATAAAAAATCCATACGTATATGCTGAAACAAATATTTTTGGTTTTATAAATATTCTTGAAGCATGTAAAAAATATCATGTAAAAAAAATACTTTATGCAAGTAGCTCAAGCATATATGGTTCAAACAAAAATTATCCATTCAAGGAAAATCATAAAACAGATAATCCTATCAGTTTATATGCGGCAACTAAAAAGAGTAATGAATTAATTGCAAATGTATATAGTCATATATTTAATATTAAGTTAATAGGACTTAGGTTTTTTACTGTGTATGGTCCCTGGGGAAGGCCTGATATGTCATTATTTATTTTTACAAAAAATATTTTAAAAAATAAAAAAATTATAGTTTATAACAATGGCGAAATGTACAGAGATTTCACATACATAGATGATGTAGTTGACGTTGTTTATAAACTTTCATTATCGAAAAAAATTACTAAGAATAACTATATATTTAATATTAGCGGAAGCAGATCAATTAAATTAAATTACTACATTAAACTAATTGAGCATTTTACAAATAAAAAAGCAAAAAAAATAATTAGAAAAAAATTAAAATCTGACGTAAAGAAAACTATATCGAGCACATCTCATTTAAAAAAAGTTATCTATAAAAAACAATATACAAAAATTGAAAATGGAATTCAAAATTTTGTTAAATGGTTTAAGAAATTTTATAAAATTAAATGACTCGAAAAAAACTAGTAAGCATAATTGGTCTTGGATATGTAGGTTTGCCTCTATGTTTTCATATTTCAAATTATTATAAAACTATTGGATTTGACACAGATAAAAAAAAAATAGAAAAATTAGTCTTAGGAAAAGATATTACGAACAACTTTTCTATTGATGATTTAAAAAAAAAAAAAATTTATTTCACAAATAAAAGTAATTATATGAAAGGCTCTGATATATTTATCATTTGTGTTCCTACACCTATAAACAAAAAAAATAAACCAGATTTAAGAAATTTAATTAGTGCATGTAAAATAGTTGCTAAAAATTTAAAAAAAAAATCAACCGTGATCATAGAATCGACTGTTTATCCTGGATGTACTGAGAATATTTGTATACCTATATTGGAAAGTTTGTCAGGTATGAAATGTAATTTAGATTTTTTCTGTGGTTTTTCTCCAGAGAGAATAAATCCAGGCGATAAATTTAAAACTTTAACAAAAATTGAAAAAGTAGTTAGTGGCTCTAATGTTTACTCTAAAAATTTAATATATAAATTCTATAAAAAATTTATTAAAGCAAAAATTCATAAAGCAACTAATATCAAAGTTGCCGAAGCAGCAAAAATAATTGAAAATACTCAAAGAGATATAAATATAGCATTAATTAATGAATTTTTTAAAATTTGTGATGCTTTAAATATTGATATTTATGATGTAATTAAAATGGCTAATACAAAATGGAATTTTATGCCATTTTATCCTGGTCTTGTAGGAGGGCATTGTATAAGTGTAGATCCATATTATTTAACATATTCGGCAAAAAAATTTAAAATTAATGCTAAAATGGTATTATCAGGTAGATATACAAATGATAATTTTCACAAATACATATGTAAAAAAATTGATCAAAATTTAAAAATTAGAAATATAAAAAATAAAAATTTAAGTATTTTGTTAGTAGGTTTTTCATTTAAAGAAAATACAAACGATGTAAGAAATACTGGTGTATTTAAAATATACCAATATTACAAATCAAAAGGAAATAAAGTAGATATATTTGACCCTATTGCAGATAAGACCCATGCAAAAAATATTTATGGTATAAATCTAATGCAAAAATTATCAGATAAATTATACAATTTAGTAATAATCTGTGTGAAACATGATAAATTTATAGAAAAATCAATTAAGAAAAAATTACTTTCCATCTCCAAGAATGCGGTAGTTTATGATTTTAAGAAATTGTTAAACTAATTAAGAGATGAAAAAAAAACCGCTTGTTTCAATATATATTGTCAACCATAATTATGGAAACTATATCCAGAAAGCAATTAGCAGTGTTTTCAATCAGACTTATAAAAATATTCAACTATTAATTATAGATAATGGTTCAACAGATAATTCAAGAGAATTACTAAAGAAAATAAAGCCAGAAAAAGCATCAGTAATTCTTCAAAGTAATAAAGGTTTGATATCCGCAAATAATTTAGCAATTAAAATGTCAAAGGGAAAATATATTATGAGATTAGATGCAGATGATTGGTTAGAAAATAATGCAGTAAATTTAATGGTTAAACAATTTTCAAAAAATATTGGATTAGGATTAGTATTTTCTAATTATTTCGAAGTTGATGAAAATGGAAAAGTTTTAAAACATTATAAAAGACATGATTTTAAAAAAATTAAATTATTAGATAGACCTGCACACGGTGCTTGTACAATGTTTAAAACTGAACTATTTAAAAAAGTTGGTTTTTATGATGAAGAGTTTGATTGTCAAGATGGTTTTGATATTTGGCTAAAATTTATAAAAAAATACAAAGTTAAGGGCATTCAAAAACCTTTATGGTATTATAGAATGCACGAAAGAAATCTAACGAAGAATGAAAATAAAATACTAAAGACAAGAAATAAAATAATTATTAAAAATAAAAAAATAAAAAAAATAAAAAATGTAATTGCAGTAATTCCAGTAAGAGGGCCAAAATATGAATACGAATGTTTGGCTATCAAAAAAATTAAAAATAAAATGATTATAGAAAGTGTTATAGAATTTATAAACAAATGCAATTTTATTAAAAAATTATTTATATCAAGCCCTGATATTGATTTTCTAAATAAATTAAAAAAAAAATATAAAAATAAAATCTCTGTAATTTACAGGAACGAAAAATTAATTAAAAACACAACTGACATTATGGAGGTAATTAAAGACTTGGATAATAACATATCGAAAAGAAACATAAAATATGATGGAATTTTTAAGCTCTCTGTCGAGGGTATTTTTAGAGATAGAGATGAATTAAACGCTATGATTAATTATATGGAAATTTTTAATGTTGATAAAGTCTTAGGTGTGCGTATTGAAAATGATAATTTTTATAAACATGATGGATTTTCACTGAGAGCATTAAACAAACCATCCTCATTAAAACTTGAAAGAGATGACATATTCAGAGAAATTAATCACACTTTTTTAATATCTAAGAAAGCTATAAAGAAGAATAATCTTAAAATTGGTCATATTGTTTTAAGTCAATTATCATCATTTTCGATAAGAACAGATTTCGATTTTGAGATAGCTCAAAAATTAACAAGAATTAACTAATTTTAATTATGTGTGGAATTGCTGGATTTTTTGGAAAAAGAGTTTTTGCTCCTGATAAAGATAAAATTCTAAATTGTCTTAATTTAATGAAAATTAGAGGGCCAGATAACCAAAATTACACCTCAAAAAATGTAGGAGATTATAAGTTGGTAATGTTGCATTCTAGGCTATCAATAATTGATCCAAATGATATTTCCAATCAACCTATGGAGGATAAAAATGGAATGATATCATTCAATGGAGAAATATATAATTACATCGAGTTAAAAAAGAAATTTTTAAATATAAAATTTAAAACCACATCTGATACCGAGGTTCTTTTAAAATATTTAAATAAATTTAATACTAACCTCAGTTATCTTGATGGAATGTGGGCATTTTCATATTTTGATAAAAAAAAAAATAACCTTTTTTTGGTTACAGATAGATTTAATGAAAAACCTTTATATTATTATAAAACTAAAGATTTTATATTTTATGGTTCATCACCTTCATATATTTTTTCACTTGCAAATATTAAAAAAAATATAAATGATAAAAAAATATCTGATTTTATATCATTTGGATTTAAATCAATATCAAAAAACGAAAATACATTTTACCAAAATATTAAAAAATTAAGCCATTCATCATACATAAAATTTAATCCAAATAGTTTTTCAAATAAAAAATATTGGAATATGTTTAAATTGAGAGAAAATAATAATTTATCTTATCAAGATTACTTATCAAAAATTAGAAAAACAATAATTGATAATTTCGGAAAAAGATATAGATCTGATTTTAAAATTGCTTGCCTTCTAAGTGGAGGTCTTGATTCATCAATTATTGTCGGAATAGCAAAAAAGTTTTATGATATTAATTTATCATGCTTTTCAATTTATGCAAAAAATAAAATTTATGATGAGAGTGAAAGAATAGAAAAATTAAAAAAATATTACAATCTAAGTCATGAATACGTAAAGATTAAAAAACAAAGAAATATTAATTTTTTAGAAAAGTTTGTAAAGGAAACTTATAGTCCACTAAATTCTATTTCTTATTTAGTATATGCCCAATTAAATGCCGAGATAAAAAAAAAAGGTTATAGAGTATTACTATCAGGTCTAGGAGGAGATGAATTATTTGGTGGATATTATACTCATCAATTAAATTTTTTATATAATTTTAAAAATAATAAAAAATTGTTCAAAAAATATTATTTTTTGTGGAAAAATTATACAAAGCCGCTTGTGAGATCTAAAATATTATCAAATTATAATAATTATGAAAATTTATTAAAATCTGAATATTTTAATTTTCAAGAACATAACTTATTAAAAAAATATCTTTCTAATTACTCAAAAAAATTTTATTTTAAACAATCAAAATTGAAAAAATTTATCAATTTTTACAAATCAATGTTAGTCAATGATTTATTTAATGATACTGTTCCTCCGCAACTATGTAGTTCAGATCAAGTTTCAATGTTTTATTCTATTGAAAATAGAAGCCCTTTTTTAGCTAAAAATATTTATGAAGAAACATTTAAAATACCGACGAAATATTTTATGAAGGATGGATTTACCAAGTTTATTTTAAGAGACGCCTTTAGAGATATATTGCCAAAAGATGTTACAAATTTTAGGGAAAAAATTGGTTTCAATATATCCTTCAATGAATGTTTTGATATAAAATCAAAAAATTTTCATGATTATATTTTTCAATCGCAAAAAACTAATAGATTAATAAATGTCGACAAAGTATATAAATTATTGAAAAGTGGAAAAATTAGTAATGCAGAGCAAAAACTTGTCTTTAATTTATTAAATTCAGTAATACTTTATAACAATTAGCATGAAAAAAATTATAAACTTTTTATTTAAATCTTACCATAGGCCTTCAGCAAAAATTGAACATATTATAACTTTTTTTCTTTCTTTAATTTTAAATTCTTCATCAAAAACATTTTCTGAAAGAATGATGTTATTAAAAAGACCACCCATGAGTCAAAGATATTACAATTTTCTTGGAAGATTGTTAATGTTAATTTTTAATTTTATAAATATTATAATTTTCAGAAATTTTTTATCAAAAGAAATTAAAATAGAAAGCAGTAATAATAAAGATAAACCATCAAAAGGTTCAGATTTTTCTTTTTGGCCGTTACAACCTTACCATTATTTTGAAAAAGACTTAGAACTTGATTCAAATTTTTATGAACAGATCTATAATGATTATAATTTGTCCAACCAAGAGATCAAAAATAATAATGTTAAAGACTCACCATGGTGGGAACTATGTAGAAAGGAATTTAACGAAATCTTTTTAATGGATAAAAACGTAAATATTAATAATTTAAAAAATTTTAGAAATAATTTTAAAACAAGAGCGGCACTACTATCAGATCAAAACTTCATTAATGTAAATAATTCTAAAACTAAAAATATGATACTATCTTTAGATTTGATTAATCTATATCATAAGTTATCAGAAAAAATTGATTTATCAATTTTAAGATCTGCATCAGAAAGTTTTATAGGTAATAATCTGTGTACTATTTATAGAGGTCAAAGATTGACCCATAGAGTTTTAAGACATGCATATTATTCTTCACAATTATCTATTCATTGCAAAAATTTTTTTGAGAATAAAGTTATTTGTGATATTGGAGGAGGATATGGTGGACTTATAAGATTTTTAAAACACCAGAGTAAAAATAACACTTTTGTATTAGTTGAATTACCAGAGGTTTGTTTACTTGCGAATTATTTTTTAAAAAAGTGTTTTCCTAATTCATCAATTGGAACAATTAAGGATTTTAAAAATGACCAGCAAATAAATAAAGACAAAATTAAAGAATTTGACTTTTTAATTTTGCCGCAAACATTTATGAAAAAATTTGATCAAAGCTCTATTGATTTATTCATAAATACCACTTCTATCGGAGAGATGGATGATATATCTCAACAATTTTATATAAATAACATTGAAAGAATTAAACCAAAGTACTTTTATAGTGTGAATAGAGCAAAAGAGAGAAAAGATAAATATAATGCTGGTGGTTTTTACAATTTAAATTTTAACAAAAGATGGAAGTCTGTTTTATACGGATACACGCACACATACCATTTAGAATTTTTAGGAGAATTTATAGGTGAATAATAAATTATTTAAATCTCTTGAAATGATTGAAAAGAGAGCACTTAAGAAAATAAATTTAAGTCAAAATAAATGGCTAATTGGTGCATCAGAGTATGGATTTACTGAAAAAAAAAATAGATCAATATTTAGAAAAATTTCAATAATTCCAAGAGTGCTTAACGGAATTTCAGATATAAAATTAAAAAAAAAATTCTTTGATAAAGAAATTAAAATTCCATTGATTGTTGCACCAATGGGTGGTTTATCTCAATTTGATAAAAAGGCAGAATTGAAAATTGCTTCATCATGTAAAGATAATCAAATTCCTTATTTCCATAGTAATTATTCTAGATATTCAATAAGAGAAATAAAAGTCAAAAACAATAATTTGGATTTTATAAATATATCTTTGTATTTAGATAATAATTTAAGTTTTATCAAAAAGAAAATTAATGAATGCAATACATTAGGACTTAATACGATTTCTATAACTGTCGATAGCCCAATAAGATCAATAAGTTATGATAAGCTTAATTATGGATATGATGCAAGAACCAAAATGAGAAAAATATCTAAAGAACTAAGATCTGAATTATTAAGAGAAAAACTTGGACCTATAAATTGGAATACGATTAGAAAAATAAGAAGGTTAACTAATAAACCAATTATATTAAAAGGTATTTTATCATATAAAGATGCATTAATTGCAGAAGATATTGGGGTTGATGCAATTTGGGTCTCAAATCATGGTGGAAGAAGTAGCGAAACAGATCTAACTTCCTTAGAAGTTCTTCCAAGAATTAAAAGTAAATTGAAAAAAAAAACAATAATAATTTGCGACGGAGGGATAAGAACAGGAAGTGACTTTGTTAAAACATTATCTTTAGGTGCAGATTTTGTGGCAGTCGGAAGACCAATAGTACATGCTTTGATTTCAGATAAAAATTCAGGATTAGATATATACTTTAAGTTAATGGAAGAAGAATTAAAAACAGCATGTATATTGAGTGGTGTTGATAAAATTAATAATTTAAAAAATATTGATTTAAAAACTCATTTTTAATGAGAAGAACATATACTTTTTTTATATCTCATAGACACCATTTCGACGGTTATTGGGTTCTACCAATAATAAACTATCTTTCATCTAAAAACAAAATAAACATAGTATTTCTTTTTTACAATGATCTAAAATATCTAAAAAAATTTCTACCAAAAAAAAATTTAAAAATTTTTTTTTTAAAAAGTGAAAATAAAAATCCCCCTCTAACACAGTTCTTTATAAAAATTAAAAACAAAATTGGAATTGAGTATATTTCTAGCTATTTAAAAATTCACAATTTAATAAAAAATTCTCACAAAATTTATCTTTCTTTTGTTAGAAACCAAAAAAAATTTGATAAGTACAGATTAAGTATATTAAAATTATGTGAAAAATATAAAAAGATATTATATCTGTATCCTCCAGTGTCATCTGAAATTCTGTTTGATATTCCAAGAACTAATGTAGCAAAAAAAATCTTTGTGACAACTGAAGATCAAATGAATTATTTAAAAAAAAAAAATATTTTATGTGAATTTGTTGGAGCACCTCATTTACATCCTAGCTATATTAGGCAGAAACTAAAAGTATTTAAAAAAGAAAAAGTATTTAAGAAAAATAAAAATATTCTCTTAGTATTAAAAAATGAAAATGCAAATATATTTAATTATATTAATTACAAGGAGTTAACTTTATTTACTCTAAACGAATTATCCAAATTAAATTATAATGTTCTTATAAAACCACATCCACAGCAAAACTTATTAAAACTATTGTCAATAATCAATAATTCTAAACTCAAAAAATATCAAATAACTAATCAACCAATATTCTTTTTGAGTAAATTTTCATCAAAAGTATTTACACAATACTCAGGTGGAATTTTAGATATACTTTCTGCTGGTAAAATCCCATATCTTTTTTGGCCAGTTGATAAATTTTTAATAAACAAAAAAAAACTACTAAGTACAAAAATTCTAAGAAATGTCGTCGGAACTAATTTAAGTGATGCTGTACAATACAGTGATTATTCAATAAAAATTAATAATGTAAAAGAAATCAATTCAAAAAGAAGATATATATCTCTAAAGAAGTTTAAATTTCAAGATAGATATATTAAGAAATTGGATTATAAAATTTTTGATTAGAAATGAAAAATAAAAAAATATTTTTAACAGGTGGAACAGGTTCATTTGGAAAAAAGTTTGTGGAAATGACACTCAAACTAAAACCGAAAAAAATTGTAATTTTTTCAAGAGATGAGATGAAACAATGGTCAATGATGGAAAAATATAAAAATATAAAAAATATTGAATTTATTATAGGAGATGTAAGAGATAAACAGTCAATATACAAAGCAATAAAAAATATCGATTATATTGTTCATGCAGCTGCAACAAAAATTGTTCCACTTGCTGAAACTAATCCTTATGAGTGTATCAAGACAAATATAATTGGAGCAATGAATGTTATTGAAGTAGCTAAAGAGAAAAAAATAAAAAAGGTAGTTGCGCTATCAACCGATAAAGCTTCAAATCCTATTAATCTTTATGGAGCAACTAAATTAGCTTCAGATAAATTATTTGTAGCTGCAAATGAAAATGACAGTGTGGGTACAAAATTTTCAGTTGTAAGATATGGAAATGTAATGGGATCAAGAGGATCGGTAATTCCATTTTTTTTAGAACAGTCAAAAAAAAAAAAATTCACAATTACCGATACTAAAATGACAAGATTTATGATTTCTCTTGAGGAAGGAGTTCAACTAGTTTGGAAAGCATTTAATGATATGATTGGTGGAGAAATTTATGTAAAAAAAATACCATCAATCAAGGTAATCGATATTGCTAAAACAATATCTAACAAAGCTAAAATAGAAATTATTGGTATAAGACCAGGTGAAAAAATACACGAGTCTATGATTAGTTCAGATGATTCATACTTTACATATGAGTATGAGAGTTACTTTAAAATCTTACCATCTATAAAAATCCACAATTTAAAAAAAATGATTAAAAATGGAAAAAAAGTTGAGGAAAAATTCTCTTATACTTCTGATAAGAATAAAAAATGGATGTCAAAACAACAACTTGCCAGTTGGATTAAAAAAATAAAAAAGAATTAGTGATTAAAAAGAGTCTATTACTTATAAATAAGAGAATAAAGTATCAAATTTTAATTCTTTTATTTTTTTCATTTTTTGTAGCATTGCTCGAATTATTAAGCTTAGGATCAATTCCTATTTTAGTTGAAAGCTTAATAAATTATGATCAACTTCTGAAAAAATTTGAGCATTTAAAAATTTTCGATATATTTGTAAATGAAATTGAAAAAAATCAGCAAATTATTTATTTCGCATCATTAATTTTTTTACTCTTTTTATTAAAAAATTTTATAATTATAATTTACATTTTTTTTGAAAAATTAATTGTTTATAAAATAAGAGTATTAAATTCAAAAAAACTATATGAAACATTAATTAGTGATAAATTTGTAAATCATTTACAAAAAGATATCTCAAGAATTAATAGAAATTTTTTATATGATATAGACGGTGCATGCTCAGTAATTGAGCATTTTATGATAATATTTAGAGAAATATTAGTATTATTTGCTCTAATATTTCTACTTTCTTTTCAAGATCCAATTATTTTCTTTAGTCTTCTGTTTTTTTTCATATTTTTTTCATTAATATATTACTTCTTATTAAGAGGTAGAATAATTAGATTAAGCACTATAGCGCTTGAAAACAGAAAAAATAAAATTTCTTTTTTAAATCAAACGTTTAAAAATTTTATTATTATAAACTTATATAATATTAAATCACAATTTAAAAAAAAATATGTTTACTTTTTAAAAGATACTGAAAAATTTAAAATTTTTGTAAATGTAATTACAACTATCACAAAACCAATTTTTGAAACTCTATCATTTTTTTTTATAATACTTATCGTTATTTATTCTTTTAATACAGGAGTAAAAGAAACTGATTTACTCACTACAATTACTTTGTTAGTAGTAATTTCATATCGAATGATGCCTTTGATAAATAATTTAACCAACTCATTTACAAAAATTAAATCTAAACAAGTTGTACTTGAAGAAATTTGTAAAGATATTGACAAATTTAATAATTTGGAAATTAGCATTTCTAATCATAAAAAGTTTTTAGTAAATGATACAATCCAAATTAAGAATATAAACTATATTCCATACAAAAGTAAAAGTGAGATCTTAAAAAACTTAAGTTTTAGTATAAAAAAAGGAGAAAAAATTTTTATACAAGGAAAAACTGGTTCAGGAAAATCAACATTGTTAAATATTATAAGTGGATTCCTAAACCCAACTACAGGAAGTATTTTAGTTGATAATATTGATATAAATAAAAATATAATTGGTTGGCAAGGAAATATTTCATATGTTGAACAAAAAGTATTTTTATTTAAGGATAATTTAATAAATAATATTACAATGCTGGAAAATGAAAATAAATTAAATGAAAGTTTACTTAATGAAATTATAAAAATTTGCCACCTGGAGAAATTGTATGATAAACGCAAAAATCAAATCTTTGATGAAGATGGTCTTACAGTTTCTGGGGGTGAAAAGCAAAGAATTGGATTAGCAAGAGCAATTTATAAAAATAGAGAAGTTTTAATTTTAGATGAGGCGACCAATGCGATAAATAACGAGATGGAAAAATTAATTTTTGAAAAATTATTTGATCTAATGAAAAATAAAACTATTATTTGTGTGAGTCATAATTTAGATAATATAAAAAAATTTGATAAAGTTATTGATATAGATAAGTTTTCTTGAAATGAAAAAAAATTATAAAATTAATAAAAAAAATGCTAATTGGAATTTTAAAGGCAAAGTATATAAAAATTTTGATGAACACGTAAATAAATCAGTTCCTTTGTATCAAGAAACACATGAACTATTTTTAAAAATATCAGATTTTTTTTTACAAGAAAATTCGAAGATTGTTGATATAGGATGTTCAACCGGAAAATTTATAAATAATATGTATAAGAAGCACGGCAACAATGAAAAAAAAATATCGTTTGTCGGTATAGATAATGTAAAGGAAATGATTGAATTTTGTAAAAAAAAAATTCAAAAAATAAAATTAACTTTAAAAATATTGATATTAATAAATATAAATTTAAAAATTGTTCAATAATTGCATCATTTTATACAATACAATTTATTTCGCCAAAAGATAGACAAGTATTAATAAACAAAATATTTAAAGGTTTAAATTGGGGAGGTGCATTTTTTTTTATTGAAAAAGTAAGAGGTAGTGATGCTAGATTTCAAGATATTATGAATCAATCTTATATTGATTTTAAAATTGATAATGGTTTTTCGGCAGATGAAATTCTTTCTAAAAGTAGATCTCTTAAAAGTGTCTTGGAACCCTTTTCATCTAAAGGAAACATAGATTTATTAAAAAGAGCAGGATTTAAAGATATTTTAACAGTTTTCAAATATTTATCCTTTGAAGGTTTTTTGGCAATAAAATAAGTCTTATGAAAAAAAAAATCCTTATTACTGGTGGAGCTGGTTTTTTGTCCCAAAATTTATTTATTTATTTAAAAGATTATTTCAAGTTATATTTAACATTCAATAATTCAAAACCAAAAATATCCAAAGAGTTTTTTGTTAAATGTAACCTAGAAAATTATTTACAAATTAAGAAAACTGTTGAAATTATAAAACCTGATTACATAATAAATACAGCTGGTCTCACAGATGTTGAAAAATGTGAGTTAAATAAAAATAAGGCATATAATCAAAATGTAAATATAATAGTCAATCTTTGTAATTTATGTAAAAAATATAATATTAAATTAATTCATATATCGACTGATCATATTTTTGATGGAAAAAAAAGTTTTTATAGTGAAAATGACAAAGCATTTCCTCTAAATAGATATGCTAAAACAAAATTTATTGCAGAGAAAAAAATAAAAAAATATCTAAGTAATTATATTATTATTAGATCAAATTTTTTTGGGTGGGATATAAATAAATCGAAAAAATTTTTTTCTTGGTTAATCGATAATCTTAATACAAAAAAAAATATTAAATTGTACTCTGATGTATTCTTCACACCTGTTTCTTCTTACTTTTTATCATTAGTTTTAAAAAAACTAATTAAAGAGGATTTTAAAGGGTTAATTAATGTTAGCAGTAATGAAAGAATATCTAAATATCACTTTGGAATATTAATTTCAAAAATATTTTTGTTTAAAAAAACGCTAATAAAGAAAATTAAATATAAAGACATTAATATAAAAATCAAAAGACCTCTTGACATGTCTCTATCTAATAAATTTTTAAAAAAAAAATTTAAAATCAAAGTTCCAAGTATAAAAAATCAGTTAAAAAAGATATTTGAACAAAGATTTGAAGGATCATTCGACACTATAAATCCCATAATCCAATATGGAAAACATCATATCGATAATAAAGATATTCAAAGTGTTACAAATATCATGAAAAATGCGCCAATCGCGCAATCAAAAGAAATAGAGAAATTTGAGAATAATATTGCTAATTTTGTTGGTGCAAAATATGCTGTAGCAGTATCTAGTTGTTCAGCAGGTATGCATCTAGCTTGTAAAGTTCTAAACTTAAACAATAAAAATAATTTGATTACTTCACCTATATCGTTTGTCTCCACAGCTAATTCTGCATTACATTGTGGTTCAAAAATTTCATTTGCAGATATAGATAAAAATACATTAAATATTACATCACAAACAATAAGTAATCTTACTGAGGGAAATTCGAGAAATAATGTATTCTTACCAGTGCATTTTGGTGGAAACCCAAGTAATACTAAATCTATTTTTAATAGTTTTAAAAGAAATAAAATTATCGAGGATGCTGCCCACTCTTTTGGAGCAAAATACGACAATGGTCGCATGGTTGGAAGTTGTGATTATTCAGACATGACAGTATTTTCTTTTCACCCAGTTAAAACAATTACAACTGCAGAAGGTGGAGTAATAACAACCAACAATAATGATTATTATGAAAAACTAAGAGTCCTTAGAAGTCATGGAATAGTTAAAGATAAAAAATATTTTAATAATAGGAAGAGTCAAGGTCCATGGTATTATGAGGTTTCGAGTTTATCTAATCATTATAGAATAAATGATCTACAGTGCGCTCTTGGAAATTCTCAACTTGAAAAAGTCGAAAAATTTGTAAATAAAAGAAGGAAGTTAGCAGAATTTTATTTTGAGGAATTCTCGAAATTTAAAAATTTAAGAGTTGGTCAAAAATTTAATGAAAATAGTAGCTATCATCTTTTTATTTTAAGAATAGATTTTAATAAAATTAAAAAAACTAGAACGGAAATAATGAAAATTCTAAGAGCAAGAGGAATAGGTTCCCAGGTTCACTACATTC
>CABZNY010000019.1 GCA_902527265.1 uncultured Pelagibacteraceae bacterium
TTTTTACAATCTGTAGAATACTTGGATATAGATTATCATCTGATTTAGGATTTTATATTGGCAAAACTGTCGGCAATATTTTTAGAAAAAAAACATCTATAATTGGAAATCTAAAAAAATCTAAAATTTCAATTGGTATTTCAGAAAACAAATTTGCAAAAAATGTGTTAGGAAATTATGGAAGAATTTTGGCAGAATATCCATTTTTAAAAGATTTTAGAAATAATAATCTGTCAAATTATATTGACATTGATGGCATTGAAAATTTGGAAAAAATAAAAAAAAAAAGTAAGCCTGCAGTGTTTATTTCAGGACATTTTAACAATTTTGAATTAATGGCCATGCAAATAGAAAAGTCAGGAATTAATTTAGCTGCAATATACAGACCTTTAAATAATATATTTTTAAATAAAGACATGGAGGATATTAGAAAAAATTATATTTGTAAAAATCAAATCAAAAAAGGAAGGTCAGGAACTAGACAAATATTAGAAAATCTTAAAAAGGGCAACTCAATCGCATTAATGATTGATCAGAGGGTTACTGAGGGAATTAAAATAAATTTTTTTGGAGATTTGGCATCTACAACAACAATACCTGCGCAAATTATAAAGAAGTATAAGTGTGATTTGGTTCCAATTTATATTGAGAGAACAAAAAAACATTATTTTAAAATGTATGTTTCACAACCAATTGTAATAAATTCAGAAAAATCTAATGAAGAAATTTCTATACATTTAAATAAAATTTTAGAAAAAATGATATTGAAAAATCCAGATCAATGGATCTGGACACACGATAGGTGGAGAAAATAACTATAATTTATTTACTTTTCTTTTTTAATTGAAGCCTCAACATAAGAATAATAAGCTTCTTGTTCGTCAACATTCCAATAATTCAAATTTTCTAAAAGAATTTTCTTTCCTGAAATCGCACATACTACGTGATCACCCTCTTCCATTATTTCAAAATTATTTGGAAGATATTTTAATCTTGCTAACTTGTTCATAGTTTATAGGATATATATTTGAATATATGAAAATTGCAATTATTGGAAATGGTGGAAGAGAACATGCTATAGCAGATCAAATATCAAAATCTCCTAAAGTTAATAAATTATATTGCTTACCAGGTAATGCTGGAACTAAACGTATTGCTGAGAATATAAAGATTGATATTTATGATTTTGAAAAATTAGGGAATTTTGTTGATGAGTATAAAATAGATTTGGTAATAGTAGGACCAGAGAAACCTCTTGTTGATGGAGTCGTCGACTTTCTTGCAAATAAAGGAATAATGGTATTTGGACCTAATAAAATTTCCTCACAACTTGAAGGTTCTAAAATATTTACAAAAAAAATATGTGAAAAATATAAAATTCCAACTGCTCAATTTGGTGTTTTTGACTCCGCAGAAGATGCACACAACTATTTAGAAAAAGCTAATAAACCAATTGTTGTTAAAGCAGATGGTTTAGCGGCAGGAAAAGGTGTTTATATTTGTGAAGATACAGATAGTGCAAAAAATGCTGTAGATGAAATTTTCAATGGAAAATTTGGTAAAGCCGATCAAGTTCTTATAGAGGAATTTCTTAAAGGTGAAGAGATGAGCTACTTTGTAATTTCTGACGGGAAAACATTTAAAAAATTTAATACTGCTCAAGACCATAAAAGAGTTGGTGAAGGTGACAAAGGTAAAAACACTGGTGGTATGGGAGCATATTCTCCGTCAGGACTTATAAATAATGAGTTAGACATTAAAATTATTGAGAATGTTATTAAGCCTACCTTAAAAGCAATTGAGGATTTGGGGGAAAAATACAAGGGATTTTTATATGTTGGTCTCATGATTAAAGACAATAATCCGTATCTAATTGAATACAATGTGAGAATGGGAGATCCAGAATGTCAAACAATTTTGCCATTATTAAACTCAGATCTATTAGAATTAATGCTCTCTTGCTGTGAAGGAAATTTACAAAATCAAACAATAAACTGGAAAAATAAAAAAAGTATTTGCATTGTGCTTTGCTCTAATGGATATCCAGATACATACAAAAAAAATGTAGAAATTCCTAACTTAGAAAAAATTACAAAGGACAATAGTACTTTTATTTATCATGCTGGAACTGAATTGATTGATAACAAAGTTTATGCAATAGGAGGACGTGTTCTAAACTTTGTAAATATTTCTGAGGATTTAAAGAAATCAAGAGAGTCTGTAATAAATAAAATTGAAAATTTAGGATGGGCAAATGGTTTTTATAGAAAAGATATTGGGTTTAGAATTATTAATAAATGAGAATTATTTCAGGAGAATTAAAAGGGAAAAAATTATCAGAACCGTTAGACAAATCAACTAGACCACTAAAAGATATGGTAAGGGAGTCGATTTTCAATATTTTAGATCACTCCAATAAATTATCTACAAAAATTAACAATTCAAAAGTTTTAGATTTATTTTCTGGTACTGGATCATTTGGAATTGAGTGTTTATCCAGAGGGGCAGCAGAAGTATGTTTTTTTGAAAATTATCATAATTCTTTAAAAATTCTTAAAAAGAATATCTCTAACCTAAAACTAGAAAATAAAAGTAAAATATATAATAATAGTGCATACAATTTAGAAGATTCAAACTTTAAAAATATGATATTTGATCTAATTTTTTTAGACCCTCCTTTTAAAGATGGAAAAATTAAAAGTTTAATAGATCAAATTAAGAAACTCAAAATTACAGATATAAACTCTATATTAATTATACATAGAAACAAAAAATCAGATGATAAGATTTCGCAATATCTCGATATAATAGAAGAAAAAAATTACGGTTTATCAAAAATATTTTTTTGCAAATTGATTTAATTTAGTATTTTTGATGTTTCAGTTTTAATTAATTCAACAGATGGTTGGTCGAAAGGATTTACCTTCATAACTCTTCCAAGTAAAATTGTTTCTAATACAAAAAAAGAAAAAAGCTCTCCTATAGTTTCTTCGTTTCTTTTCAGAAATTCAATACTCCTGAATGGTATTTTTTTTTTTTTAAAAACTATTTGAGTAGCTTGTCTTTGAGCTTGCGCAATTTGGCCAAGACTTTTATTTTTTAAATTTGAAAAATTCCTAAATAAATTACTGTTATCTAAGTTGTTTGTTTTTTCATTTGAGAAACCAAAAAATGTGAAAAAGTTATTCTTTGGTCCATCTAAATATAACTGAAGTAGACTATGATTATCTTTAGGCATAGATGATATGATAGGAAAAATACCTTTATTTTTTTTTCCTAAACTCTCAGCTGTTAATTGCTGATACCACCTAAATAGATTTTCTGAGCTCTCATCATAATTTAAAATTACAGAATTTTTCTTTCCTTGCGAGACACATTTTGAGATAAAACTTACATTATTAATTAATGAGTTTAGGAAGGATTTATTTTGAATTAAATTATTAAATCTTTTAAATTTAGCTTCATTCAGTCCCAATAATTGAGCAGGTAGCATTCCTACTTCGGACAAAACAGAATACCTTCCACCAATATAATTTTTATGTTCAACTATTTCTGCTTTTAATTTTTTTGCTAATAAAGTTAAAAAACTTGTTTTATTCTCAGTAATTACTATATTTTTATTTTTTTTTTGATACTTAAGAATTAAGTTAAAATTAGAGATAGTTTCAAGTGTATTTCCTGATTTAGAAATTATTAAATTAATAGATTTTCTATTAGGATCAAGTTTAATTTGATTATTTAAATTATTAAAAAATTTTATTTTTTTTTTAATTTTAAATTTTAAAAAATCATGGATTGCTTCAGTTCCTAATATTGATCCACCCATACCGATTAAATTGATATTTTGATAATTATTATACTTTTTAATAATACTTTTTTTAAAACTATATTTATAATTAGTCGAAAGCGAACTAAATAAAGAAGCACTTAATATTAGCTCTTTTTTTAAAATTTTATTTATTTTTTTTATATCCCTAATATTTCTTTTAAATTGAAAATTTTTAAAAAGTATGTTTTTTGAAAACATGTTTTTACTTAATTTTTTTTAATATAGAACTTTCAATAGATGTTGACTCATCTGTACTTGAAATATTTTCATCATCATTATTCTTAAGTAAATTTTTAATGTTAGATTGATCATTTTCAATAATCGTAGTTGGTTTCACGTTTGCCTCACCTGGTTCAGGCAATTTATCAAAGTCAGGAGGTAAAACTAATGGATTTTTTTTATCTATTAAAAATTCATCACCTTGGTCTGATCTTTTTTTTCCTTGTAAAGCTTCTCCAACACCACATGAACATAAAAAGAATAAAATAAATAAAAACTTAGAAATTTTGGTGAATTTATACATTTGGTTTTTTATAACTCATTAATTCAGCCAAAATAAGCAAAATAATACCAATTGTTATAAATATGTCGGCAACATTGAAAATAAACCAATGATATCCATTATAATTTAAGTCAAAAAAGTCTGGGACTGCTCTATAATATATCCTATCAAATAGATTACCCAATGAGCCTCCTAAAATAATAATTAAAAAATAATACTTTAGTCCTTTTTCCTTAAATAGTAGATAAATTATAACAAAATTAATCAGAATAATTAAAGTAGTAACTACGTTATAAAAAAAATCTTGATCCGAAGATAATAAGCCAAAACCTATTCCTTTATTCCAAACTAAATAAAAGTTTAAAAATGAGTTTATATAAATATCTACTTGTCCAGTTTCCTCAAGTATATTTAGAATAAGTATTTTTGATATTCTATCTAATAAGAAAATGGATAATAAAATGAAAATACTAATTGCTATTTTTTTTATATTTTCACTTTTCATTGAACACTAAGATGTCCATGTTTTTCACATATTTCCTTACTAATTTTCCAACAAACTGGACACTTATTACCAACAGCTTTTGAACTGGTAATCTCAATTTCTTTTTCTAAATTAATATCATTCGATATTGAGGCAGAGGATGTTATACAAATTTCAGAGAAATCATGGTTCTGAGCTAAACTATACATGTCTTTATCTTTAATTTTAATTTCAATATTTGCCTCTAAGCTTGAACCAATAATTTTATCAGCCCTTTTGCTTTCAATACTAATATTTGCTTCATCTCTGATCAATTTAATCTTATTCCATTTATTATTTAATTCTTCATTTTTCCATTCATTAGGAATTTTAACAAATTTTTGTAAATGAATACTTCCATTATTATCCTCCTTATGAATTAAATGATAAATTTCTTCAGTAGTAAATGATAAGATGGGTGCAAACCATTTTAATAAACATTCTAAAATTACTTTTAAGATCAAAATACAATCGGAACGCTTCTTGGAGTCTTTTGGATCACAATAAAGAAGATCTTTTCTAATATCAAAATAAAATGCTGAGAGTTCTACTGTACAAAAGTTTAATAATTCTTTATACAAGTTATGAAAATTATAAGACTTAAAATACACATTAAAAGTTTGGTCAATTACATACAATCTATGCAGCATATACTTTTCTAATTCAGGAATATTGTTTAAATCAATTTTATAAAAATCTACTTTTGAATATTCGTCTTGTATATTCCCTAAAAGATATCTAAAAGTATTTCTAATTTTTCTGTAAGATTCAGAGTGTTGGTCTAAAATTGAATAATCTATTCTTAAGTCTTCAGCATAATTTGATGATGCAACCCAAATCCTTAGTATATCAGCACCATATTTTTTTAAAATATCTTCAGGAGCTATTACATTTCCAGTCGATTTAGACATTTTTAAACCTTTTCCATCAACAACAAACCCATGAGATAAAATGCTTTCAAATGGTGCTCTTCCTCTTGTTCCACATGACTCTAACAGTGAAGAGTGAAACCATCCTCTATGTTGATCCGAACCCTCTAGATACATTGATGCAGGCCATTTTAAATCTTCTCTCTTTTCTAAAACAAAAGAATGAGTTGATCCACTATCAAACCATACTTCTACAATATCACTGGTCTTATCATAATCTTCTGCTTTATATTTATCGCCGAGCAGTCTCTGAAAATTATCTTCAAACCAGCAGTCCGAACCTTCTTTTTCATAAATTTTTGCAATATTCTCAAAAACTTCTTCATCAATAAGAATTTCTCTATTTTTTTTTGAAATAAATATTGGAAGCGGAACTCCCCACACTCTCTGTCTAGAGACACACCAATCTGGTCTAGTCTCGATCATTGCTTTAATTCTTTCTTTACCTTTGCTAGGATAGAAAGTGGTGTCATTTATTGCTTTAAGTGCTTTGTCTCTAAGGTTATGACTTTCCATTGAAATAAACCATTGAGGTGTTGCTCTATGAACTAAAGGAGCTTTAGATCTCCAAGAATGGGGGTAAGAATGTGTAAGTTTACCATTATTTAAAAGACATTTTAGTTCTTTAAGCTTTTCGATAACAATACTATTTGCTTTAAAAATATGAGTTCCTTCAAATATGGGTATATGTTTTGTGTACCTTCCATCATCATCAACTGTTTCAATTGCTTTTATACCATTATTGATACACAAATTAAAATCATCAGGTCCATGGCTTGGTGCACAATGAACAATTCCTGTTCCTTGTTCTGTTGTTACAAATCTTGCCTCGAGCATTGGAACATCATATTCATAGCCAATTTTATAAAATGGATGACTACAAACAGTTCCATCAAATTCTTTTCCTTTAAATTCCTTTAATATCTTAATATTGCATTGAGTATCTTTTACAACAGACGGTAAAAGTTCTTTTGCAATAACTATTTTTTCATTATCTAAAATATCTTTATTATCTATCTCACATAAAATATAATCCAAACTTTGATTATAGGCTAATGCTTTGTTAGCTGGTATCGTCCATGGAGTTGTTGTCCAAATTACAACGTTCGATCCAATTAGTTCATTGATATTAGATTTTTTAACTGGAAAGGCTGCATAGATTGTATCTGATACATGATCTTGATATTCAACTTCTGCATCTGCCAAGGCTGTTTTTTCGACTGTTGACCATAAAACAGGTTTGTAACCCTTGTACAAACTACCCTCTTTTAAAAATTTTCCAAGTTCTCTTACAATTTGGGCTTCTGCATCAAAACTCATAGTTGAGTAATAGTTTTCCCAATCTCCAATTACTCCTAATCTTTTAAATTGATCTTTATGAATATGAATCCATTTACTTGCAAAATCTCTACATTCTTTTCTAAACTCAATAATAGGTACATCATTTTTATTTTTTTTATTTTTTTTGTATTGTTCCTCAATTTTCCATTCAATTGGTAAGCCATGACAATCCCATCCAGGGACATAAACTGAATCTTTACCATCCATTTGATGAAATTTAATTATTATATCTTTTAGAATTTTATTTAATGCGGTACCCATATGAATATTTCCATTTGCATATGGAGGTCCATCGTGTAAGACAAATTTTTCTTTGCCTTTACTTTGAGATCTTAGTTTTTCATATAAATTAATCTTATCCCAATATTTCAAATATTCTGGTTCTTTATTTGGTAGATTTGCTTTCATAGAAAAAGCAGTTTTAGGTAAATTTAAATGTTCCTTGCTCATTATGTTTTTTTAGCTTTTAAAATATCTTTTTTAATTTGATTTTTTAACTCACTGATACCTTTGAATTTTTTTTCTCCTCTTATAAATTTTAAAAATTCTACAGATAATTTTTTATTATAAAGATTTCCTGAAAAATTAAAAATATTTACCTCTAAAAGTATTTTTTTTTGGTTAAATGTGGGTCTATAACCTAAATTTGCAATTCCTTTATAGAATTTTCTTCTATCATTAATTCTGGTTTTTACAGCATAAACACCGGGCTTTGCTATAACATAATTTCCAATATCGATATTGCAAGTTGGGAAACCAATTTTTTGTCCCATCATTCTGCCTCTTTGAACTTTTCCTTCAATTTCCCAGTTTCTTTTCAAAAAAGTATTTGCTTTTGATAGCTTTCCCTCTTCAAGCAACTTTCTAATTATTGTTGATGAAATTATTTTTTTATTTTTCATCAAAGGTGTTGGATTTATTAAATTATAACCAAAATCATTCTCATATTTTTTAAGCAGTGCTACATTTCCTTCTCTTTTATGGCCAAATCTAAAGTTATTACTAACAAATATAAACTTTGATCTAAGTTTTTCTGATAAAATATCTTTTATGAATTTATAGTAAGTAATTTTTGAAAAATTTTTGTCGAATTTTTTATTAATTACAAAATCAACATCAAATTTTTTTAAATAAATAACTTTTTGACTAAAATTTGATATTCTATAATTTTTAATCTTTGTATTAAAAAACATTTTAGGTATAGGATCAAAGGTAACTACTCCCACCATAGATTTATATTTTGTTTTATATTTTTTAGCTAACTCAAATAATTTTTGATGTCCTGAGTGCAAACCATCAAAATTACCGATCAAGATAATTGATTTTTTAAATTCATTCGGAATATTAAAACTATTAAAAATCTTAAATTTTTTCACCATTTTAATTCTTTCTGAAAATAATTAATTTTTGCTTCATAATTTTTAAGTACATTTTCAATTGATAGTTTTGAAATCTCTTGTCTATGTATACCACCTGTAATAAGTAATGAATCAAAATTTTGTATGTTGGCACCTTTTATATCCGTATTTAGATTATCACCAATACATAATATTTTTTTGTTATTTACATTTGTAGCAATTTCATAAACAGGCGGATAGGGTTTGCCAAAGTAAATAACCTCACCATTAATTTCTTCAAATGATTTTGCAATAGAGCCTGCGCAATATTCTCTTTTGTCTCCTCGATCAACTATTAAATCAGGGTTAGTACATATCATTTTTTTAGTTGTATGTTTTGATAAAAGAGTTTTGTAATAACCTAAGTCATCTTCATGCTCCTCAAAAAGACCTGAACATAATAAATAATCCGAGTCATCTATATTAAGTACCTTATTATCTTCAAAAGTTTTAAATAAATCAAAATCTCTTGGTGGTCCTAAGTGAAAAAATTTTTTATTATTGAAATTTTCTAAAAGATATCTTTTTGACGCTTCTCCAGATGTAAAAACTGTATCTGAAAAATTGTTTAACCCCATTTTTTCTAGAGTATTAATTACTGTTAGGTTGGGTCTTGGAGCATTTGTCAATAATATGAATTTTTTTTCATTATTAGATAATTCGTTTAAAACTTTGACAGCATTCTCATACAGCTTTATTCCATTATGGACTACTCCCCAGATATCAATGAAAAATAAGTCATATCTACCAACTATTGATTTTAAGCCTGATTGATCTAAATTTTTACTCATATTTCAGATATAGCTTAAAAATCCAATAAATTCCTGATTTTTCTCATTTATATATTTGAGGCCAGATCTTGAAATAATAGTCACATGCATCTATATGAACACTAATTTAAAGGAGTTAATATGAAGTTTAAACCGTTACACGATAGAGTATTAATCGAAGTTTTAGACAGCAGCGAAAAAACTGCTGGTGGAATTATCATCCCTGATTCTGCACAAGAGAAACCACAAGAGGGCAAAGTAGTTGCCATTGGTGGTGGATCAAAAACTGAGGATGGAAAAATTATACCGATGGATGTTAAAGTTGGTGACAAAGTTCTTTTTGGAAAATGGTCAGGAACTGAAGTTAAAATTGATGGTAAAGAATACAGCATAATGAAAGAGTCAGACATTATGGGTATCTCTACTTCTAAATAAAATTAATAAAAGGAGATTTTAATAATGTCAAAAATAGTAAAATTCAATTCAGATGCTAGATCAGCAATGCTGAAGGGAGTAGATATCCTTGCAAATACAGTTAAGGTTACCCTTGGACCTAAAGGAAGAAACGTTGTTATAGACAAGGCATACGGTGCACCAAGAACAACTAAAGATGGTGTGTCAGTCGCAAAAGAAATCGATCTAGACGATAAATTTGAAAACATGGGTGCTCAAATGGTTAAAGAAGTTGCGAGCAAAACAAATGATGAAGCAGGTGATGGTACTACTACTGCAACTATTTTAGCTCAGGCTATTGTAAAAGAAGGTTGTAAGTATGTTACAGCTGGCATGAACCCTATGGACGTCAAAAGAGGAATTGATGCTGCTGTAGAGCATGTAAGAAATACTCTTATATCATCAGCTAAAAAAGTAAAAGATAGTGACGAGATTGCTCAAGTTGGAACTATTTCTTCCAATGGAGATAAAGAAATAGGAAACATGATTGCTAAAGCAATGCAAAAAGTTGGTAACGAAGGTGTTATAACTGTTGAAGAAGCAAAAAGTATTGAAACAGAACTTGACGTTGTTGAAGGTATGCAGTTTGATAGAGGATATTTATCACCATACTTTGTTACAAATGCTGAAAAAATGACAACAGAGTTAGAAAATCCATTAATTCTTTTACATGAAAAGAAATTAACTAATCTTCAACCTATGGTTCCGCTACTTGAGGCAGTTGTTCAAGCAGGTAGACCTTTAATGATAATTTCAGAGGATGTTGAAGGTGAAGCATTAGCAACATTAGTTGTAAATAAATTAAGAGGTGGACTTAAAGTTGTTGCAGTTAAAGCTCCTGGTTTTGGAGATAGAAGAAAAGCTATGCTTGAAGACATTGCAATTTTAACTGGAGGACAAGTTATATCTGAAGATCTTGGTATCAAATTAGAAAATGTTAAAATTACTGATCTTGGGTCTGCTAAAAGAGTAAAAGTTGATAAAGAAAATAGTACGATTGTAAGTGGTACTGGTAAAAAATCAGACATTGAGGCAAGATGCGATCAAATTAAACAACAAGTTGAAGAAACTTCATCAGATTATGACAGAGAAAAACTTCAAGAAAGGCTTGCTAAATTAGCAGGCGGTGTTGCAGTAATCAAAGTTGGTGGTGCAACAGAAGTAGAAGTTAAAGAAAAAAAAGATAGAGTTGAAGATGCTCTAAATGCTACAAGAGCAGCTGTTGAAGAAGGGATAGTTGTTGGTGGTGGATGTGCACTTCTTTATGCTTCTCAAGATCTGGATAAATTAAAAGTCAAAGGTTCAGATCAAAAAGCAGGTGTTGAAATTGTTAAAAGTGCATTAGAAGCACCTATAAGACAAATAACAACAAATGCTGGTGTCGATGGTTCAGTTATAGTAGGTAAACTTTTAGAAGCTAATAAATCTTCTCAAGGATATGACGCTCAAACAGAACAATACGTTGACATGTTTAAAGAAGGTATTATTGATCCTGTTAAAGTTGTAAGAACAGCTTTACAAGATGCAGCTTCAATTTCTGGATTATTAGTAACAACTGAGGCAATGGTTGCTGATAAACCTGAAGAGAAGGATGCTGCTGCTGGAGGAATGCCTCCAGGAGGAATGGGCGGCATGGGCGGCATGGGCGGCATGGGAATGTAACCCAAAAAATCTAAGTAAAAAATTTTAAAAGGGCAGATTTTTCTGCCCTTTTTTTTTGTTTTCAATTAAAAGTATAAATGTATAAGAACCTCAACCATGAATAATAATATTCGAAACATCACTATCATTGCACACGTTGATCATGGAAAAACAACACTGATTGATAATTTGATGAAACAAAGTGGTTCTTTTAGAGACAACGAAATAGTTGATGAAAGATTAATGGATTCTGGAGAGCTGGAAAAAGAAAGAGGGATTACAATTCTTGCTAAGCCTACTTCAATTAATTGGGAAGATACTAGAATAAATATTATTGATACTCCTGGTCACAGAGATTTTGCAGCAGAGGTTGAAAGAGTTTTAAGTTTAGCAGATGGTGCATTATTGTTAGTAGACTCAGCAGAGGGCGTCATGCCTCAAACAAAATTTGTATTAAGCAAAGCATTAAAACAGGGATTAAAACCAATTGTAGTAATAAATAAATTAGACAAAAGTGATCAAAGGGCTGATGAAGTTTTAAATGAGACTTTTGATTTATTTGTTAGTTTGGATGCTAATGAAGAGCAATTAGATTTTCCAGTATTATATGCAAGTGGAAGGTCTGGTTGGGCATCTAAAGATATTGACGGACCAAGAGAAAATCTTAATCCGCTATTAGATTTAGTTTTGGATCATGTAAAACCCTCTCAATTTGATAGATCAAAACCATTTGCGATGCTATCGACGCTACTTTATGCTGATAACTTTTTGGGTAGAAGCTTAGTAGGAAGAATTTCACAAGGGACGGCAAAAGCAAATCAACAAATTAAAGCAATAAATTTAAAAGGTGAAAAAGTAGATGAAGGTAGACTTACAAAGATCTTTAGATATGAGGGTACAAAAAAAGTGCCCATTGAAGTGGGAGAAGCTGGAGATATCGTAGTTATAGCTGGATTAGAAAAAGCAAATGTAGCAGATACTATTTGTGATTTAGAGGTAAAAGAACCAATTGAGGCAACACCGATCGATCCACCAACAATGTCGATAAAAATAACAGTAAATAGCTCACCATTAGCAGGAACTGAGGGTAAAAAATTAACAAGTACCCAGATTAGAGATCGTCTAATTTTAGAAGCTCAAAACAATGTTGGAATTTCTTTCTCTGAAAACGCAAATAAAGATGCATTTGAGATAAGCGGACGAGGAGAATTAATGCTTGAAATATTATTAACACAAATGAGAAGAGAGGGCTTTGAAATGACTGTCAGTCCTCCCAAAGTTTTATTTAAAACTGATGAAAATTCAAAAAAATTAGAACCTATTGAAGAAATAACTATGGATTTGGATGAAGAATACTCATCAAGAATTATTGACTCTATGAATAGAAGAAAAGGTAAATTAATTGAGCTAAAAGATACTGGAAAAAATAAAAAAAGACTTATTTTTCAAGCACCAACAAGAGGTTTAATGGGATACACAAGTAGATTTTTAACTTTAACCAAAGGATCAGGTGTTATTAATAGAATTTTTCACTCTTATGGAGATTTTGAGGGAGACATGGAGGGAAGAAGAAATGGTGCTTTAATCTCTATGGACCAAGGCAAGGCTGTTGCATTTTCAATTTTTAATTTGCAAGCTAGAGGAGAAATGTTTGTTACACACAATGATCCAGTTTATACAGGAATGATTGTTGGCTTAGCTCCTAAACCAGGTGATATGATAATTAATGTTATGAAAGGAAAAAAACTTACGAACATGAGAACACAAGGCACAGATGAAAATATTGTTCTTACACCCGTAAGACAAATGTCGATTGCAGAACAGTTAAGTATTCTTAATACTGATGAAGCATTAGAAATTACACCTATGTCTTGTAGACTCAGAAAAGCAATTCTGGACCCTCACGAAAGAAAAAGAAGCGAAAAACAAAATACTGCCACTTAGTTCATCATTCTATCAATAATATACAAACTGAGAGCAATACAGGGACCAATTCCAAAAGCAAACATCAAAGTTCCAACTCCAATTGTTCCACCCAAATACCAACCAACTGATGCTACAGAAATTTCTATAAAAGCTCTCACTGCAGCAATTGGTAGATTTGTTTTTTTTTGTAAACCAGTCATTAGACCATCCCTAGGTCCTGGACCTAGATTAGCTATTAAATAGATACCACTCCCCACTCCTACTATCATAACGCCTACTGCAGCCATTAATAATTTCATAATATAAGTTTCAGGGGTTTGTATTAATGCAATTGTTATGTCTAACATTGCTGCAATAATTACGATATTGAATATGGTACCTAAACCAGGTTTTTGTTTTAAAAAAAACCATAAAGATAAAACGACAACACTTACTATAAAAGTGACAATTCCAATGGATAATCCTGAATTAATTGAGATTCCTTGTGCCATTACAGTCCATGGAGAATTGCCAATAAATGAAATAACGACTAAGGCTTCTCCAAAACCAAATAATATTAGGCCAAAACAAAGGAAGAATAAGGTAGATAATTTTGGCTTTAAATTAAAAGTCTTGTGAGAACTCCATGAGACTTTAGGAATATTTTTGATAGTAAGGAACATATATTTAGCTATTATTTATACTTTCTTTAACTAAAATCTATGAAAATGAAACATTTTATTATCGTATCAATAATTATTATGTTTGCTTCTAAAGTGATGGCACATAGCAGTCATTATAAAGGTCTAAAAAAAATTGAGATGGATGTTCTAAGAAATAATGAAGTTATTGGTAGCACTAACTACTTCTTTGAATTTGATGAAGATTTATTTGTCGTAAAAAATTATACTAATTTTAAAGTAGAATTATTCGGCATAACAGTTTTTTCGATATTAAGTGAAACAATAGAAAAGTACAAAGATGATAAATTAGTTTTTTTTAAATCTAATACTTTTCAAAATGATAAAGAGAAATATGTAAATTTAAATTATGATAAATCTATAAATAAATTTGTTATAGATGGATCATCTTACAAGGGAGAAGCCAGTTTAGATTGTACAATTGGGAATTGGTGGAACCACAAAATTTTAAAAGCTAATAAACAAATCAGTCCTTTATCTGGAAGTATAAAAAAACAGACTGTAATTTTAATAGGAACTGAAAATATTGAAATTAATACCAAAAAATATTTAACTAAACACTTTAATATTAAATCAAATGATGAAAATCTTGCTGATGAAAAAAAATTTGAGTTTGATGTTTGGTATAATCCAGAAAATAATTTAATATTAAAAGTAACTTATAATAAAATGGGTAATTGGGAATATAGATTAAGGAGTTTTGAGTAATGGCAATATGGGGAAGCATAATTGGTGGAATGCTAGGTTTTTCAATTGGTGGACCTTTTGGTATGCTTTTAGGATCCTTAATCGGTGGAAAAATGTCAAGAGCCAGATCAGGTGGTGGATTTAGATCTTTTGCACAGCCGCAACAAATTTTTGCTCTCTCTTTGATAGTTTTATCAGCAAAGCTAAGTAAGGCTGATGGGCAAGTTAGTCGTGAAGAATTAATTGCTGTTAAAGATAAATTAAAAATATAGTAATTACTGAGAATAAAACAAGTTTTTTAACTTTATTAGCAAAAAAATTAAAAGCAGAAATAGTTGAACATAAAAATTATATTGGTGGAAGGTATTCTGTTTTGTCCGAAGTAGGAATGCTACCTGCTCAATTATTGGGACTGAATGAAGCTAAATTTAAAAGATTTAATAATTTAATTCAAAATAAATCCTTCCTAAACTCATTAATTAATAATGTAAGTTTTATCTCAAAATGTGTCTCGCAAGGAAAGAAAAATTCTGTAATTTTAAATTATGATGAGAGCTCAGAAAATCTATTTAGGTGGTATCAGCAATTAACAGCTGAGAGTTTAGGAAAAAAAAATAAAGGTATTTTTCCTATCATATCATCTATGCCTAAAGATAATCATAGTCTACTTCAGTTATATTTAGATGGACCAAAGAATAACTTTTTCACATTTTTTGGTTTCTCAAATGAAAAAACAAACAACTTAGATAACAGTAATTTATTTAGGAATTTTTCAAATTTAAAAAATAAAAGTCTTGGCCAAATTGCGCAAGCTCAAAGACAAGCTACTCAAATAGTTTTTAAAAAAAAAAAAATACCATTCAGGAGTATTGAATTTCTGAAAAGAAACGAAGAAACTATAGGAGAGCTTTTTTCTTTTTTTGTATTAGAAACAATTTTACTTGGAAGAGTTATGAAGGTAAATCCTTTCGACCAACCATCTGTTGAATTAATTAAAACTGAAACATCAAAAATACTAAATTAAATCAATTTGCAAAAAAATATTTTTGATAAACCGTAATTTTTTTCTTCTATTATATCGAGATATTGCGAAATCTTATCATCTGATTTTTTGTTTCTATGTATAATTAATATAGAGTTTATATCTGTAATTTTGAGTTTCTTAATTTGATCTATTAAACTTTTAATTTTTCCATCTTTAAAAGGAGGGTCTAAAAAAATTAGATCAAATATCATATTTTTAAAGTTTGAATCTTCTAAATTGTATGCACTATTATTATATATTTTACTTTTATTTTCTAGTTTTAGGTTAGAGATATTCTTTTTAAGAATTTTTAAAGAATTATGATAATTTTCAAAAAAACATACTTCTGCTGCCCCTCTGGATAAACACTCAATTCCAAATGATCCAGTACCAGAAAATAAATCTAAAACTTTTGAATTGTTAATTTTTGTAGATAATTTATTGGAGTGATCTAAAATATTGAAAATCGACTCCCTTACCATATCTTTTAGTGGTCTAGTTGATTTGTCTAACGGTTCTGATAATTTTTTCCCTTTTAATTCTCCTGAAATAATTCTCATTTATTAATAATTCTAAACCCAATATCTTTTCTATAAAAACCATTTGCCCATCCTAAATTTTCAATTTTATTTATTACAGACTCTCTTGATTTCTTTAAATCCTCAGAAATATTTACAAAGTTTAGAACACGTCCTCCTATTGCATAAACTTTGTTATCAATCAATTCAGTTCCAGCATGATAAATAAAAGTACTATTGTCCTTTGTAATTTTTTCTAAGTTAGGAATTTCTACATTTTTTTTGTATGTATCTGGATATCCATTAGAGCAAAGCACAATGCAAATACTTTTTTTATTTTTCCAGTTTATTGTTTGATTTTGTAAATTTCCTTCACAGCAAGAGAGCATTAATTCTAATAGATCTGAGTTTAATAATGGCAAAATTGTTTGACATTCTGGATCTCCCATTCTCACATTGTATTCAATTAGATACGGATTATTGTCTTTAATCATGAGACCAACATATAAAAATCCCTTGTATTTTTCCCCCAAATCCTCAATTGCTTTTAAGGTAGGCTTAATAACATTCTCAATAATTTTAATGTCTAACTCATTATTTATAAGTCCTGACGGAGAATATGCTCCCATACCACCAGTGTTTTTACCTTTGTCACCTTCACCAACTCTTTTATGGTCTTGAGCAGTATTAAATTTTTTAAATGTTTTCCCGTCAGAAATTACAAAGTAGCTCATCTCTTCACCTTTAAGAAATTCCTCTATAAGAACTTGATCGGCTTTACCAAATTTTCCATTGAAAATTTCATCTACAGCATTTTTTGCACTATCTGTATCTTCACAAATATAAACACCTTTTCCTGCCGCTAAACCATCTGCTTTAACAACAATTGGTTTATTAGCTTTTTCTAAATAGTTGTGTGCATCTTCTGCGGAGTCAAAAACACCAAATTGAGCAGTTGGAATTTTATATTTTTCACATATTTTTTTTGTAAATATTTTAGAACCTTCAAGTTGTGAGGAAATTTTATTAGGTCCAAATACCATTATTCCTTTATTTGCAAGAAAGTCGACGACTCCATCAACAAGAGGTTTCTCTGGTCCTACTATTACCAAATCTATTTTATACTCATCAACAAAATTCCCTAATTTTTCAAAATCATAAATATCAATCTTTATATTCTCAGCAATACGTTTAGTTCCAGCATTACCTGGTAAGCAATATAATTTATTAACTTTAGGAGATTTTGATATTTGATCTGCTATAGCATGTTCTCTTCCACCATTTCCAATAATTGCAATTTTCATATATTCAAATATATATCCTATAAACTATGAACAAGTTAGCAAGATTAAAATATCTTCCAAATAATTTTGAAATAATGGAAGAGGGTGATCACGTAGTATGTGCGATTTCAGGAAAGAAAATTCTTTTAGAAAATTTGAATTATTGGAATGTTGACGAACAAGAAGCTTATTATTCTTATGTTGAGGCTTCAATTAAAAAAGAAAAGTAAATAAATTATAGTTATTTTCTCCACCTATCGTGTGTCCAGATCCATTGATCTGGATTTTTCAATATCATTTTTTCTAAAATTTTATTTAAATGTATAGAAATTTCTTCATTAGATTTTTCTGAATTTATTACAATTGGTTGTGAAACATACATTTTAAAATAATGTTTTTTTGTTCTCTCAATATAAATTGGAACCAAATCACACTTATACTTCTTTATAATTTGCGCAGGTATTGTTGTTGTAGATGCCAAATCTCCAAAAAAATTTATTTTAATTCCCTCAGTAACCCTCTGATCAATCATTAATGCGATTGAGTTGCCCTTTTTAAGATTTTCTAATATTTGTCTAGTTCCTGACCTTCCTTTTTTGATTTGATTTTTACAAATATAATTTTTTCTAATATCCTCCATGTCTTTATTTAAAAATATATTATTTAAAGGTCTGTATATTGCAGCTAAATTAATTCCTGACTTTTCTATTTGCATGGCCATTAATTCAAAATTGTTAAAATGTCCTGAAATAAACACTGCAGGCTTACTTTTTTTTTTTATTTTTTCCAAATTTTCAATGCCATCAATGTCAATATAATTTGACAGATTATTATTTCTAAAATCTTTTAAAAATGGATATTCTGCCAAAATTCTTCCATAATTTCCTAACACATTTTTTGCAAATTTGTTTTCTGAAATACCAATTGAAATTTTAGATTTTTTTAGATTTCCAATTATAGATGTTTTTTTTCTAAAAATATTGCCGACAGTTTTGCCAATATAAAATCCTAAATCAGATGATAATCTATATCCAAGTATTCTACAGATTGTAAAAA